>DXBF01000062.1 GCA_019116705.1 Candidatus Gemmiger avistercoris | reverse complement strand
TCGCCCTCGGCCTCGCCCTTGTCGTTCAGGTGGGCGTCGCTGCACAGCGCCATGGCGGTGGCCAGCAGTGTTTCGTCGCTGCCGGTGTGGTCCACCACGGTCATCTTGTTCTGGGTCAGGGTGCCGGTCTTGTCCGAGCAGATGACCTGGGCGCAGCCCAGCGTTTCGACGGCGGTCAGTTTGCGGATGACCGCATTGCGCTTGGACATATTGGTCACGCCGATGGAAAGCACCACCGTGACCACGGTCGCCAGACCCTCGGGGATGGCGGCCACAGCCAGGGAGACAGCCACCATGAAGGTGGACAGCACGGTATCCAGATCAAACCGCCCGGCGGAGATCAGGTTGAACACAAAAATGAACACGCAGATGCCCAGCACCAGCTTGGACAGGGTCTGGCCCAGCTGGTCCAGCTTTTTCTGCAGCGGGGTCTGCTCCTCCTCGGTAGCGGCCAGCGCGCCCGCGATCTTGCCCATCTCGGTATCCATGCCGGTGCGGGTGATCAGCGCCTTGCCGCGGCCATAGACCACCGTGGAGCCCATATAACACATGTTTTTGCGGTCGCCCAGGGGCACATCCTTCTTGCCGTCCAGGTCCAGCGCTTCGATGATCTTATGCACCGGCACGCTCTCGCCGGTCAGGGCCGCTTCCTCGATCTGCAGGCTGGCGCTCTCCAGCAGGCGGCCGTCGGCGGGCACTGCATCGCCGGCTTCCAGCACCACCACGTCACCGGGCACCAGCTCGTCGGAATGCAGCAGCACCTGTTTGCCGTCGCGCAGCACCTTGCTGGTGGCGGCAGTCATCGTCTGCAGGGCTTCAATGGCCGCTTCGGCCTTGCTCTCCTGGTAGACGCCCAGGATAGCGTTGAGCAGCACCACGATCAGGATGATGAACACTTCGGCGAAGCCTTCGCCCGAGAAGTAGTTGGTCACCGCCGAGACCGCAGCCGCCACCATCAGGATGATCAGCATCGGGTCTTTCAGCTGTTCGATGAACCGCTGCAAAAGCGTCGGTTTGGGTGCCTCCTTCAAGCGGTTGGGGCCGTACTTCTGCAGGCGTTCCGCAGCCTGGGCCCCGCTCAGGCCCTGTGCGGTGACGTCCAGCTGCTGCAGAAGTTCACCGGCAGACTGGGTGTACTCTTGTTTCATTGGCAGTCGTTCCTTTCCGAAAAGTTTCCCTTGCGATAAAAAAGGCCCATGCACAGGGCCCCTGTGCATGAGTCTCATTCTCGAACAGGCGGTCCGGGCCGCAAAGCCGGGTATGACGAACACGCCGCGCACCAGTAAGGTGTGGAATTACTCCCCCATGGTAATCTTAATTATAGGCGGGCAGCAGCAGTTAGTCAAGCATAACCAGCTTGGCTTCACGCGCTTTTTTCCACCGTGATCCCGCTCACCGTGACGGGCGTGTCGTCCAGCGTATGCACAGCGGTGCGCCAGTAATACAGCGGGGCGCCGGTGGTAAAGGTGAAGACCATCTGTTCCGGCGCGATGTCCGTGAATGCAACCTCCAGCTTATACGTCTCCTGGTTGATGAGTCCGTGCCGTGCGTAGATATAGCTGTGGTCGAACCCGCTGCCCGTCAGCGTCACTTGGTAGGTGCCGGGGAACAGCATCCAGGCGCCGGTCAGCATCTCGCCGCCGCTCTCCAGCGTTATGCCCTCCCCTGTAAGGCTGCCGTTGGTCACGCTGCTCAGCGTCAGGTCCATGGCGCGGGCATCCGCCGCCGGGGCGGGTTCCTCCGCGTAAGGCAACGGTTCCACACTGCCCACCAGGATGCCGTCGAACCGGTAGTAATGCAGGGCAAAGTTGTCCCGGGCCAGCTCATCCTCATCCACAAAGACATACAGCGTATCTGCGGAAAGCCCGTTCATCTCCCCGGCCAGCGTCACCGCCGCCAGGTTGCCGTCCATGTGCCCCATATAGAAGCTGTTGGAGGTCCAGCCGTGGTCCGCAGCAAAAGCCGCCAGGTCCCAGAATTCCTCATGCTCAAAGTCGAAACTGGCGAAGGCCAGATGCCGGAACCGCCCGCTGGCCGCCAGTTCCTCCCAGGCGGGGTCCTGCAGGGCCGTGGATCCGGCGTAGGTCGCGGCGGCATGGTATTTCGTATAGCGGTTGCCCAGTTCTTCCCGCATGCCGTAAACCTGCGCCAGCGTGCAGGCCGCCAGCAGCGCCGCGGCGGCCCGGCCGCCCCACAGGCGCAGCAGCAGCCCGCAGGCCAGCAGGATCAGCAGCATACCGTCCAGCCATGCCAGGCGCGCGCAGGAGGAGAACATGGCCCACACATCCATCAGGATCTGCGGGATGTTGACGGTGCACAGCGTATGGCCGCCCAGTGTGACCGTGTTGCCCATGGCCGCCGCCGCATCCAGCAGCAGCACCGCGCCCAGCACGGCCGTCCAGACGCGGTGACGGCGCAGAAACGCCGCCAGGCAGCCCGCCTGCCCGCGCACGCAGGCCAGCAGGACCGCAGCCGCCGCCAGCACACAGGCCAGCACGCCGCCCAGGCCGATATACACATCCTGTTCCCAACTGGCGTTCAGCCCCGGCACGAACAGATTGGCCAGGTCCGCGCCGTTCAGGTATCCGTTGGAGTACCCCGCAAAGTTGGCGGCAAACGCCCCCAGCAGCACCAGTTCAGCCAGCGCCGCCCCGCAGTAGGCCAGCACAGGCGCAGCCACGGCGGCTGCGCCGCGTTTCTGCAGGCCCCGGCGCAGCGCGTATCCCACCAGCACGATGCCCACCATGGGCAGATAGTACAGATGGACCCCGGCGCAGAGCAGGCCCATCATTCCCCAGGCCAGACAGGCCCGACCCGTGGAAGGCAGCAGCGCGTCGCTTCGGAGCAGCAGCCAGAGCGCCAGCAGGACCAGCCAGTTGGCCGCCAGCGCCGTGTGGGCGAACATGCGGACCGTCAGCGCCGGGAAGAATACCAGCACGCCCGCCCCGGCCACGGTGGCCCAGCAGCGGGCCCGCTGCCCGGAGCGCACGCCGCCCAGCCGGGCCAGGATGGCCTGGGCCAGACCGCCCTGCAGGGCATAGCACAGCAGCCCCCACCAGCCGAAATACTGGAAGCGGGCCGGCAGCAGCGGGCTGAGCAGCTTGCCCAGCACCGCCAGCAGCGGGATGGAATCCGTAAACACGATGCTCGTGCGGAACGGGTAGACCGCGCTGTAGTTGGCGCCGATATAGGGCAGCCGTACCGCGCTGCGGCGGTAAAAGACCCACCCCAGGTAATGCTGGGAAGGGTCGGGGCTGGGATCGTTGAGGACCCAGTCCACGCAGGCGGGGTCCAGCACCCGGACGCCGTACAACACCACAAAGACCAGCGCGCCCAACAGCGCGCCGGTCAGCGGCCAGCGATATTTTTTTGCCAAGGCAGCGATGGAACGCATGGATCGGGCCCCTCAGCGCACAAAGGTCGTGGACATCGTGGTGGACCAGCTTTCGCCCTGTTTCAGCGAAGCGGCACAGGGGCGCTGCTCCCATTCCAGCGGGCCGTTTTCCTCGCCCGGCAGGCTGTGCCAGGGCTCGATGCAGAGGAAGTGCATCGGCTTGGTGGGCATCGACCAGATCAGCACGTAGGGGTAGCCCTCCACGTTGCAGATCACGCTGCGGCCGGTATCCTTCTCCACCAGGGAAACGTGCCTGGTGCGCAGATTGACCATGCAGTGGCTGTCGTTGTCGAACAGGGTGTCGGTCAGCGGGATAGCCTCCACATTGCGGGCCAGATAGTAGCTCTCACCGCTGAGCAGGCCGTTGGGACGGGCGCTGACGCACAGCGGGGACTCGATGCCGTCGAAGCGGATCTCATAGTCCTCGGTGGTGTGGCGGTCGTCGAACGGCACTGTGAAGCCGGGGTGGAAACCGATGCCGAAGCGCAGCTGCTCCTCCACCGGGTTCTCGACGGTCAGCGTGTGGTGTACGGTCTCGCCTTCCAGCACGTAGGTAGAGCGCAGGACGAAGGCGTAGGGCCACTTGGGCAGCGTTTCGGCATTGGCGTGGAGTTCAAATTCCAGCGTATCGGCGGTCTGGCGGGTCAGCGTGTGCTCCACGTCCCGGGCAAAGCCGTGCTGGGCGCCCTGGTATTCCACACCTTTGGCGATCATCTTGCCGCCGGTCAGCTTACCCGTGTAAGGGAAGAGGATCGGCGCCTGACGCGGCCAGACTGCCGGGTCGCCGTTCCAGAGCATCTCGGCCCCGGTGGGCTTGTGGATGACACTGACCGTCTCTGCGCCCAGGCTCTCCACCGTCAGGCGCAGGATCTCGTTTTCAATGGTATAGCGCATAGTTATTACCTCCTGTATTCTGAGCAGCCCTGCAGGGCTGCCGGTTGCCGTCAGAAACCCGCAATCTGCAGCAGCATGCCGGCTGCTGCGCCCAAGGCCCACAAAAGTCCCGTCATGAACAGGTTCTGTTTCCAGCTGGGGTTGACGCGCCACAGCACCGCCAGCCCCACGCCGGCCCCTGCGGTCAGGCCTGCGAACAGGCTGCCGAAGGAGATCGCCCCTTCCATATACAGCTGGGCCAGCAGTACGCTGGTCGCGCAGTTGGGCACAAGGCCCACCAGCGCCGTCAGCATGGGCTGCAGGACGCCCATGCCCGCCAGGGCGGCGGTGATGGTGTCCTCCCCGATCCATTCAAAGGCCAGCCCGATCAGCAGGCTGAACAGCAGAATGAACAGGAAGATCTCCACCGTATGGCGCAGGGCCGCCAGCCAGATGCCGCTGTGTTCCTCATGTTCCTCGTGGCAGTCCACTTCATCGGCATGGCCCGCATACCCGCCGTAAAGGGAGGCGGGCAGCACCCGGCGCAGGGGCACATCCAGCAGCGCACCGCCCACCATGCCGAACAGCGTCTTGCAGACGATCAGCCCTGCCAGGCTCAGCCATTGGGAGGGTTCGGCGGCCATCAGGGGGATCGCCTCATCGCTGGTGGCGATAAAGACCGCCAGCACCGTACCGGGGGTGATGACCCGGCTGGCGTACAGGTTGGCCGCCACCGCGCTGAACCCGCACTGGGGCACGCAGCCCAGCACCGCGCCGGGCACAAAGCCCCAGCGGCCGCCCCCTGCCAGCGCCTGTTCGATGCGCGCGCCGTGGTGGCGCTCCAGCCACTCGATCAGCAGGTAGGCAAGGTACAAAAACGGCACCATTTTGACGCTGTCGCCCCAGGCGTGGGACAATGCGTGGAGAAAAATTTCCATTCAAACCTCTCTAACTATTCTCTATTTTATATACTTGCCCCGTCCCTTCCGGGCCGCCTGCTCAGCGGAAACTGCGCAGCAGCCGGACGGCCGGGCGCACCGCCCGGTCGGGGATGCGTTCCCGGAAACGAGCCACCGTGCGCGCCGAAAACGGGAGCTGGTCGCTGAACGTTTCCATCCCCAGGAAATATTGCAGATAGGGGCTTTCCCGTACCAGCGCGACGACCTCCCGGTCCGACGCGCGGTAATGCATCTGGATCACGCGGCACCCCAGCGCGATGCGCGCCGGGATGGCAGCTTTGCCGCCGGGCGCGAACAGCGTGCTGTAGGACTTCTCAAAGTGGTCCCAGTCGATGGCCGCCGCCAGCTGGACCCAACGGTTCCGGCCGCTGAGTTCCCCATGGTAGGGCGGCAGATAGTCGTAGATCGACATTTGTTTTTCCCGGGCACGGTACACGAAACAAGCCCCTTTCCCTGCCGGGAGTTCCCGGCTTATGCGCAGAACTGCCGCAGGCAGTCCCGCCGTTGCGATCAATACTGCTGGATCAGCGGGAAGATCAGCGCCAGCACGCACCAGGCCGCCTGGTACAGCACCAGGGCTGCCAGCGGCAGCGCCGTCAGGCCCCCGGTGATGGCGAGCAGCAGGCCCAGCACGCAGCCGAACAGCGCCGAAGCCGACACCAGCAGGGAAGCCTTATGCTCCCCTTCCGCCGCGCCGGCCGCCGCTTCCAGCCCGCCCACAAAGCTGGCAAAGCTGCCCAGATGCAGCATGTTGCCTTCGCTTTCCGGCAGCCAGGCGATGGCCGGGTCCAGCGCTTTGCGTTCCTGCTCATTGAGCACCTTGACGGAACCCGAAGGCAGGCTGTAAGCCGTTTCCAGCAGCGCCACGTCGCAGTTGAAATCATCGCCGTCCACCACCAAGGACATGCCCGTGCGGCACAGCCCGTCCAGCACGGCCGCCGTATCGGGGTCGCGCTGGTACGCCACCTGGAACATGGCGAACAATTTGCCCGAAACCGCCAGATAGATCACCCGGCGCTGGTTCACCGTATGATGCTGCTCATACTCCAGGCTGGGCAGTTTCACACCGTAATCCTGCATCAGAGCGCGATTGCCCACCAGCACCCGGCGCTTTTTGATCCAGCCCACGTAGCCTTTGCCGTAGACCGTCTCCCGGTCCTCCACTTCAGCCAGCAGGTTCTTGTTGCCCCCCAGCATGCCCAGGAACACCTCCCGCAGCGTGGGCCCGGCATCCGCCAGGACCGAAGCCGCATAGACGATGGCCAGGTCGATATGCTTGGGATTGACCGGCTTGATGCCGGACAGGCTCACGCAGCCGCTGGGGAACAGATCCCGGGCGGTCACCTGGATGACGTTGATGCGGCCCAGCTGCCGGATGTCCCGCCAGCCGGGGATGACCGCCCCCACCTGGGCGGCGCTGCGCTGCATCATGCGCGCAGGCAGCGCCGAGAGCAGGGTGCCCGCCAGCGGCGCGCCGAGACAGAGCACGCTTGCCAGCACCATGGTGGCGGCTGCGCTGTCCCTGGTGCGGATCAGCGTGATCAGCATGGCCGCCAGCGCACAGGCGCCGGCCAGCCATGCAAACTGCTGCTGGTTTTTGTCGCTGGTGCCGGAAGCGGCGCTGTTCGTCAGGAACCCCCGCAGGATCTGCGTGGGCCGGTTGACCAGCACATACGGGCGGTTCTGGCTCAGGCCGCTGGTAACGGCCCGCAGCGCGCCGGCGTCCTTGAGGCGGTAGGCTACCGAGTGATCCACCTTGGCGCTGACCAGACGGAAGTTATTTTCCACCGTGCGCGCGTTCATTCGCTTACCGGCGGTATTCAGGCAAAGCACCAGCACCGCCGGGCCGGCCAGCAGCGTAACATCCCCGGTATAATTCTGTGCGGCCAGCAGGACGATACACTGGATGGCCGCGCCCAGCAGCGGCAGCACCGCGAGGCTGTCCGGCGTCGGACGGCCCACCAGCCCCACCATGCCGGAGAGGAAGGTGCGCCAGCACACGCCGCCTGCCGCCAGCAGCAGGACCAGGGCCACCGCCGGGTAAACGTTCGGGTCCGCCAGCGGCCCCGGCAGGACCGGCAGCGACGCCGCCATCAGGCCCAGCGCCAGCAAAACCAGCGCGATGGCCCCCGTGACGAAAACCGCCGTCGTCTCATACAGGACCTGGCGGCTGACATCCCGGCGCACCGCAGGGGCATCCTCCGCCCGCTCATAGTCATGGCGGCGCGCCGACGGGAATTCCGCCGCAGCAAAGGGACGCTGCGCGGCGTTCTTTCCCTCATCCGCCGCGCGCCCGCCCAGACGCAGGCCGCCCACCTGGAACCGTCCGCGCCGGTGATCTGTCTGTTCTTCCGCCTCGTCCTCCAGCGACTGGGTCAGCCGGGCCGCCGCCGTCTCAAAGCGGTCCTCCCCGGAAGCCCGGCCCGCGTTGATGGCCTGGGCGATGTCTTTGACAAAGGACGCCGTACCGGGCTCCTCCGGGGCGCCCTGCGCAAGATTCTGCGTAAAGCCGGTCTCCGAAGGCGCGCCGCCGCCCAGATCCTGGGTAAACCCGCTGTGCGCCGGGGGCTCCGCCGCAACGCCCAGGTCCTGCGTGAAGCCGGTATGCCCGGAGGCCGTCTGCGCAGCCCCGCTCAACTCCTGGGTAAACCCGCTGTGCGCCGGTTCCACCGGCGTCAGACGGATCCGCCCCGTCAGCGTATCCACCAGGTGATCCACCTCGTCGGGTTCCCGGTGCGAAAGCAGGCTTTGCTGCGGCGGCAGCCCCACCACCCGCGTATCGGCGTTGGGGTCGCGGCCGGCCGCGGCCGGCTCGCTTTTCTCCTGCCGTGCCTCCGGGGCAGCCGGCCCGGGGGCCGGTTTTTCCGCTTCCCGGGCGGGCGGGCGGGCCGGACGCACCGCATTGTAGGCCGCCATAAAATCCTGCGTACTGTCCAGGGGCGCCGCGTCCGCCGCGCCCAGCTGCATCGTAAAGCCCGAATGGACCGCCGGACGCTCCGGCAGGCTGACCGGCTCCCCTACAGGCTCTCCGGCCGGGGGGTCCGGCATCGCCTGCGCAGGCGGCGCCGTGCGCACTTTCTGCCCGGGCGTAAATTCAACGGTATCCCGCTTTTTGCGGTAGATGGTCCCCGTCGCCCCCAGCGGGCGGGGCAGGGAGTGTGTATCCTCCACGGCGGCGCTCCCGGGATCAGCGGGCTGTGAGGGCGCGCGGCGCGTATATTTGCTGTGCCAGACGTGCTCGACCGTATCTTCCGCAGGCTGTGCCGCCTGCTGTTCCTTGTGGTAGACCGGGCGCGGCTCCTCCTGGCGGGGTTCGGGGATCACGATCTCCTCGGTCGTATCCCGCCCGCCGAACAGTCCGCCCAGGAAACCGTGCTTTTTGGCCGCGCGCTGGGCAGACGGCGCCATTTCCCGCTCTGCCTCCCGGTCCGGGAAATATTCCTCGGCCGGGGCTTGCTCCGGCTCCTGCGGCGCCTGCTGCCCGCCGCCCAGTGAAACGTTGATGGGGACGAATTCGTCAGTATCTTCCGCCGATTTCAGCCCGAAGAGCCCGCGCTTTTTGCGCGAAGGATCGCGGATCTTCCCGTCCTCGTCCGGCACCACGGCCACCGAATCCCGGAAAAATTTCTGGAACTGGTTCTTGCCCTGGTTCAGCGCCTGGGTGTCGGCCGCGTCGGCTCCCGGAGCCATCTTGAGCAGAAACCCCTTGATAATGCCGGTGCGGGTGGTATCGCCCAGCGTGCCGGTATCCTCCGCCGCCTCTTCCGCCGCCCGCGCCTCCGGGGCTGCGGGCGCCGGACGCGCCGCCTGCGGGCTTTCCTGCCGTCCGGCCGTCCGGGGACGCGCTGCGGGCGCGGACGCCTGCGGCGCTGGACGGACCGGAGCCTGCGGCGCCGTCCAACCGTCGTCCGGGTCCTCCAGCCCCGCAAAGGCGATACGGTGATCCTGCTCCGGGGTGCCGTGCAGCGGGGCTGTGGAGATCCCCACGCTGCGCAGGATCTCGTCCACCTGATGGTCGGTCACGGTATCCTGCACGCCGGCCGCTGTCTGCTGCTGATTGAGTTCCTGCAGGATGCGGTCCACAGAATCATTGGTACGTTTGCTTGGCATGTTTGCTTGCTCCCTTTACAGTAAAGGTTCGATTCACTTTCCGCTGCGGCGGCGCAGCACATCATAACACAGGATGCCCGCCGCCACGCTGACGTTGTAACTGTCCACGCCGGTCGCCTGCCCGGGCGCCATTTCCAGCGTAACGGCGGCGTCGCACAGCTTGCGCGTCAGCGCGCCGGGGCCGCCGCCCTCGCTGCCCAGCACCAGCGCCACCGGGCCGGACAGGTCGGTGCGCGCCAGCGGCGCGCCGCCCAGGTCTGCACAGTAGACGAAGATGTTGTGTTCCTTGATCTCGCGGATGGCCTGCGCCAGATTGGTCACCCGGGCCACCGGCAAACGGGCCGCCGCCCCGGCGCTGGCTTTCATCACCGTGCCGGTGACGCCCACGCCGCCGCGCTTGGGGATCACGACGCCGTGCGCCCCGCACAGGTAAGCCGAACGGATGATCGCCCCCAGGTTGTGGGGGTCCTCCACCCCGTCGCAGAGCACCAGGAACGGCGCTTCCTGCCGGGCTGCCGCCACGGCAAACAGGTCCTGCAGCGAAGCATAGCGCACTTCCGCCGCGCGGGCCGCGACGCCCTGGTGGTCGGCGGTGCCGCACATCTTTTGCAGCTTATGCGCGGGCACCCGTTTGGCTACTGCGCCCCCCTGCTTGGCCAGGGCAGTGTAATACCCCGCCACCGCCGGGGGCAGGGTATCGGCCAGATAGACCGTATCCACCGCCTCGCCGCTTTTCAGAAGCTCTGTTACCGGGTTTTTGCCCCAGACCAGCGTGTCGGGGCGCTGTTCTGCCTGTGCGTGACCTGCCGCCTTGTCCATCTTATCCTCCTGTGGGGGCGCTGCGGCCCCTGTTCCTGTTTATGTTCCGAAAAGCCGGTTCCCCGCAGGCGTCCGGCTGCAACTGTTACTTATACAGATTACAGTATAGCACAGTCTGCGCAGGTTTGTCATCTTTTTTTGCCATTTTTATCCCGCAGGCCTCCGCCCCGGCCCTGTGCGCCAAAAGTGCAAAGGACCATGCGCTTCTGCCGCAGGCGGGCCGTTATACAGTTTGTAGAGCATTTCCACTTTCCCCGTGTTGAAAACTCTGTGGAAAGTGTGGAAAAAGCGCATGGCCATCCCCTTTTCCACCGGATGGCACCCGGGTTTTGCACAGAATGTGGAAAAGTTTTCCCCATAACAGGATGGATAACCGCCGCGTGTCAATTGACACAGGCGCCTAAACGTTCCCCGGATAACGCCGCTTTTTACCACAATTTTACCAATTTTTTCTTTTCTTGCCCCCATCCCCCTTTTATGAACGAAAAGTACATCCCCTTCACCGAAAAATGCTGTTGCTTTTTTGACAAAGTCAGGGTATAATGAAGTCAACGGCACATCGGGGGTCGGTGTGCCCTTTGTGAACAAAACAAGTGGAGGTATGTGATATGCTGGTAAATGCTACCAATATGCTGCTGAAAGCACGCGACGGCCATTATGCCGTGGGCCAGTTCAACATCAATAATCTGGAGTGGACCAAGAGCATCCTGCTGACCGCGCAGGAACTCAACTCCCCCGTCATCCTGGGCGTTTCCGAGGGCGCCGGCAAATATATGACCGGGTTCAAGACCGTGGCCGCCATGGTCAAGGCCATGGACGAGAGCCTGGGCATCACGGTGCCCGTGGCCCTGCACCTGGACCACGGCACCTACGAGGGCGCCAAGGCCTGCGTCGCCGCCGGCTTCACCTCCATCATGTTCGACGGCAGCCACTACGACATCGACGAGAATGTGGCCAAAACCACCGAACTGGTCGCGCTGGCCCATGACCACGGCCTGTCCATCGAGGCCGAGGTCGGTTCCATCGGCGGCGAGGAGGACGGCGTTGTCGGCATGGGCGAGATCGCCGACCCCGCTCAGTGCGCCAAGATCGCCGGCCTGGGCATCGACTTCCTGGCCGCGGGCATCGGCAACATCCACGGCAAGTACCCCGCCAACTGGAAGGGCCTGGACTTTGACGCGCTGGACAAGATCCACGCTTCCACCAACAACATCCCGCTGGTGCTGCACGGCGGCACGGGCATCCCGGAGGATATGATCAAGAAAGCCATCAGCCTGGGCGTTTCCAAGATCAACGTCAACACCGAGTGCCAGCTGAGCTTTGCGGACGCCACCCGCAAGTATATCGAAGCCGGCAAGGACCTGCAGGGCAAGGGTTTTGACCCGCGCAAGCTGCTGGCCCCCGGCGCCGAAGCCATCAAGGCCACTGTGCGCGAGAAGATCGAACTTTTCGGTTCCGCCAACAAAGCCTGATCCGCACGATCCCAACAGCAAAGAGCCGACGGCAGACGCCGCCGGCTCTTTTTGTTTGGGCACCTCCTTTCCCCGGGGCGCATAGCCTGTGGGCAGGAGGTGTTTGTATGTCAAACGGAACATTGGTGATCTATGCTTCCCTGGCCGGGCAGGCGGCGCCGCTGCCCGGCGTGCGGCTGGAAGTGCTGGATGAGACCGGGTCGGTTCTGGCCCGGACCTGCACCGGCCCCAGCGGTGCGGCGGAGGTGCCGGATCTGCCCGCCCCGGATGCCCGTTACAGCCTGGAAGAGAGCAATGACAGTGTACGCCCGTACGCGGTGTACCGGCTGACCGCCCGGGCGGACGGCTGGCAGGCCCAGGTGCTGGACGGCATACAGGTTTTTGCCGGGCAGCAGACGGTGGCCCGGCTGGCCTTTCTGCCCGTGGGACCTGCCGCGGAAGGCGCAGCCCCCCGCGACGGCCTGGACAGCGCCGTGTACACACAGATCCCGCCCCACGCGCTGTACGCAGGGGACGGCGGCAGCGGCACGCCGCCGCAGCAAACAGCCGTCCCCTTTGTGCTCAATGAGGTGGTGATCCCCGAAAAGATCACCATCCACCTGGGGAAACCTTCGGCCAATGTGCGCAACGTGACCGTTCCCTTCCAGGATTATATCGCCAACGTAGCTTCCAGCGAGGTCTACCCCACCTGGCCCGAGGAAGCGCTGCGCGCCAACATCCTCGCGCAGATCAGTCTGGCCCTCAACCGCATCTGGACCGAGTGGTACCCCAGCCGGGGCTACGCCTTCCACATCACAGGTTCCCCGGGGTATGACCAGGCCTACGTGGAGGGGCGCACGGTGTTCGCGGTGATGGAACGGCTCACCGCCGAACTGTTCAACACCTATGTGCGCCGTTCCGGCAATGTGGAGCCCTATTTTACCGAGTACTGCGACGGCAAACTGGTGGACTGCCCCGGCATGAAGCAGTGGGGCACCGTGGACCGCGCCAACGAGGGCATGAACGCCCTGCAGATCCTGCGGTACTACTATGGCGACCGCGTACAACTGGTGAGCAGCAGCAACATTGCCGCCATCCCGGTGAGCTGGCCCGGCGTGACCCTGCGCCGGGGCGATACCGGGGCGGCCGTGCGCACGATCCAGCGGCAGCTTTCCCGTATCGGCAAAGACTACCCGGCCTTCGGCAAGCCGGACGTTACCGGCGCCTTTGACGCCGCCACCGAACAGTGCGTGAAGAATTTCCAAAAGCAGTTCAGCCTGACCGCAGACGGGCTGGTCGGCAAGGCGACCTGGTACAAAATCAGCTATATCTACGTCTCGGTCAAGGACCTGGCCGAGTTGACCAGCGAAGGCGAGACGGCCTCCGGCGAACAGAGCACCGGCAGCTGGCCCGGCGTCGTTCTGCGGCGCGGCGATACCGGCGTGCATGTAGAACAGGTGCAGTTCTGGCTTTCGGGTTTGGCGCAGTTCGACAGTGCGCTGCCCGCCCTGGCGGTGGACGGTGTTTTCGGCGCCGCCACCGAACGAGCCGTACGGCAGTTCCAACAGGACCAGGGCCTGACGGTGGACGGCGCGGTCGGTCAGGCCACATGGACCCGGCTGTATGCCGCCTGGCTGGATATTCAGAGCGACCTGGGCGGCACCGCCTGGCCCGGGGCGCCGCTGCGCCGGGGCGCGGCCGGTATGGAAGTACGGTTGGTGCAGTTCTGGCTGCAGCTGGCCGCCGGTAATTACAGCGCGCTGGCCGCCGTCAGCGTGGACGGCAGTTTCGGCGCCGCCACCGAACGGGCCGTCACCGCCTTCCAGAGCCTGTTCGGCCTGACGGCGGACGGCGTGGTGGGGCGTGCCACCTGGAACAAACTCCATGAAGTCGCGCTGGCCGTCACCAACGGGATCGTAGACCCGGACGTCGTTCCCGGCCAGTTCGTCCGCACCGTGCGGGAGGGCAGTCGCGGCGCCCCCGTGCGCGCCGTCCAGTATTACCTGCACCGTCTGGCTGCTTACTACAGCGATGTGCCCACGGTCACGGTGGACGGCATTTTCGGGGCGGCGACCGCCCGCGCCGTGCGCGCCTGGCAAAGCCACGCCGGACTGGCGGCAGACGGCGTGGTGGGACGCCTTACCTGGGACAGCCTGTACACCGCTGCCCAGCAGCTGCAAAACAGCGGCCCCGTTGTGCGGGTCGCCACACCGCCGCTGCCTTCGCAGACGCTGCGCCGGGGCGACCGGGGGATCGCCGTGCTGCGGCTCAGCCAGCTGTTGCTCTTTTTGGCCCAATGGCTGCCGGAGATCAACTTCCTGCAGCCCACTGTGCCGTCGGCTGATTTTACCGCCGTGCTGGAGAACGCCGTCCGCAGCGCCCAACAGTATTTCGGCCTGCCGCAGACCGGCGCCGTGGCCACGGCAGACTGGGAGGTGTTCCGGGAGGAAGCGCAGCGGCTGGCCGCGGTGAACCCGGCTGCCGCCGCGCCGGAACCTGCGGGCATCTGGCCGCCTTCCGGCCTGAGTCTGGGCAGCGCCGGTCCCGCCGTATGGCTGCTGCAGCGCAGCCTGAATGCCGCTGCCTCGGCGGATCAGGACTTTCTCTTTGTGCCGGAGGACGGCACGCTGGGCCAGGCGACCCAGGATGCGCTGGCCAACTACCAGCTTGCCCACGACCTGCCCACTTTGGGCACCGTGGACGCCGCCACCTGGGAAAGTCTGCAGCAGGAGGCGCAGCCCCTTTGCCGGACCTGTGAGGAGGGATGACGCATGGCAAAACTGCTGATCTACGACGCTTACACCAACAGGTTTTACACTTACGACCGCGGCGAAAATGAGCCGATGCCCTACAGCTACGGCAATACGCTGACGGTAGGTGAATTCCGGGGGTCCAGCCGCGCCAACGTACTGTGGACCACGGTGGCGGCCATGGAAGCCTGGAACCTCACCCGCCGCCGCTATGGGCGCGGTATCCCCGTGGGGTATGCGTTCAAACGCATCTGGGAAGGCGGCCACGGCACCACCAGCCAGCACTATGCCGGCGTGGCCTTTGACGTCGGGCAGGGTTCCGGCAGCGCCGCGCGGAAACAGATCCATGCCACGGCCACCGCTACCGGCGCCTGGGGCTATGTGGAACCGCTTTCCATGACGCCCACCTGGGTCCATTTCGACCGCCGCTACGGCACCCCCGCCTGCCCCAACACCACCGCCGGGTACCCCACCATCCGCCGGGGCAGCCGCAGCACCTATGTGCTGATCCTGCAGGACGCGCTGAACGCGCTGGGGTATTCCAGCGGGGCGCTGGACGGCATCTGCGGTTCCAACACCATATCGGCCCTGAAAGCCTGGCAGCGGGCGGTCTCGCTGACGGCGGACGGCGTCTGCGGCTGTGCGAGCTGGCGCAAACTGGCCGCCTCGGCCGCAGGCATCGGACGCACCGCCACCGTCGTTGATAAATGACCCGGAACCTGTTATAATGAGGAAAAATATGAAAAAGGACGTGACCTGCCATGGAGATGCTGGAATTCCTGCGCACACGGCGCACCTACCGCCGGTTTGAACCCCGCCCGGTGCCCGCCGGACTGCTGGCCGAGGCCGTGGACGCCGCCCGCATTGCAAGCTGCGGCACCAACCGCCAGACGGTGAAATATATCATCGTCCAAACCCCCGAGACGGTGGCCAAGATCCAGCCGCTGGTCCACTGGGCGGCGGCGCTGCCGCCGGAACAGGGCCGCCCCCGCCCGGGGGAGGAGCCCACCGCCTTCATCGCCGTACTGCAGGATGAACGCCTTCCCGGCTGCAGCGATGTGGACGTGGGTCTGGCGCTGGGCAGCCTGACGGCCGACGCCTGGGCGCACGGGGTCGGCAGCTGCATCATGGGGTCCATCGACCGGCCGGCGCTGACTGCGCTGCTGGAACCGCCCGCAGGCGTGGTGCTGCGGTATATGGTGGCGCTGGGCTACCCGGCCCACCAGAGCCATCTGGTGCCGGTCCGGGACGGCGACGTGACCTATTACCTGGATGAAAACCGCGACTACTGCGTACCCAAGCGTTCCCTGGAGGAAGTGCTGCTGAAAACACTGTGATGCCCAGCGCCCCCGGCCAAAAGGCCGGGGGCGCTGCCGTTTCCACGTAAAATTTTATGCCAGAATGGCAAAACTCTGTGCGCCCAGCACCAGCTTGCCGCCGCGCACATCAGCCATGCCGATGACGAAGAGCGGACGGACGCCGTCCTCCAGCTTGAGGGGCAGTTCCGCCTGCGCCCCCGCCGGGTTGACAGCACAGACAAGGCTCCCCCGCCGCCAGGCAAAGGGGCGGAAATTCCCCTGGGCCTTGGGGGCAAACAGCACCTTGAAGGGCGCGTCGGCATCCAGGTCCCGGTGCGCATGGCGGAACGCCAGCAAATTCTGCACCGTATGCCACAGGCTGCCCGGGTCCGCCTGCTGGGCGGCCACCGTGGGCGCATCGGGCGACGGGTCCACCGGCAGGTAGAGCGCCTCAGGCGCCGCGTCCGAAAAGCCCAGGTTTTCCCCCGGGGCCCACTGCATGGGCGTGCGGGAGCCCGTGCGGTAGTAACCGCCCTCCTTGGTGGGCAGCTTCCGGTAGCGCATGCCGATCTCGTCGCCGTAATACAGGAACGGCGCGCCCGGCATCGTGAACAGCATGGCGTAGGCCAGTTTCAGTTCGTCCGCCGTCAGGTTTGCCGCCGGACGGATGGTGTCGTGGTTGCAGGTGATCAGGCAGTAAAGCCCGTCTTTGCGGGTGGCCTTGTAACTGGGCAGCCAGTCCTCGAGAAATTTGTCGATGCCGGTGCCGGAATCCCGGTTGAAGTAAGCCCGGCCGGTGTTGCGGGGCTCCCCGTCTGCCGCGCCGTCGTAGGCGCGCAGGAGCCAGTCGTAGCCGTTGCCGCCGTTCTGCAGCATAAAGTCCATGTCAAAGCCGTTTTTCAGCGTGATGCGCGGTTCGTTCCATTCGCTGATGAGCACGGCTTCCGGGTATTCGGCATGGAGCATATCCGCCATTTCCCGCCAGATCGCACAAGTATGCTTTTTGCGGCGGGTGTCGTTCTTGACCAGGCTGAACGCCATATCCACCCGGAACCCGTCGCAGCCCATGGCCAGCCAGAAGCGCATCACGTCCTTGATGGCCTCCACCGTAGCGCGGCAGTCCGGGTCGCCGGCGGGTTTCTGCCAGCGCTCGTGGATCTTGCCGTAGCCATAGTTCAGCGCGGGCTGGCATTTGAAGAAGTTCAGGATATAGGTGCCGTTGCGCGGCGCTTCCCCGCCGATGAACGGCATGCCGTCGCCGCCCGCGAAGCAATTGTCGGTCCAGATATACCGCCCGGAATACTCGTTTTCCTCGGCCCGGCAGCTGGCCCGGAACCAGGGGTGCTCCTCGCTGGTATGGCCGGGCACCAGGTCCAGCAGCACGTGCATGTTGCGGGCATGGGCCGCGCGGAACAACGCGGCCAGGTCCTCGTTGGTGCCGTAGCGCGGCGCCACCTTTTTGTAGTCCCGCACATCATAGCCCGCGTCCTTGAACGGCGAGTCGAAGCAGGGGTTGATCCACAGGGCGTTGCAGCCCAGATCCCGGATATAATCCAGCCTGGACGTGATGCCGGGCAGATCCCCGATGCCGTCGCCGTTGGAATCGCAGAAACTCTGCGGATAGACTTCGTAAAATACCGCGTCTTTCAGCCACTGTTTCATTGCCGTGCCTCCTGCCCGGCGCCCCTTGCGGGAACGCCGTTTTTCTTTATACTAACCGTTCCCCCCGCCCTTGTCAACCTTGGATTTTTATGCAAAACGCCCTGCGGGAACGCCGTTTTTCTTTATACTAACCGTTCCCCCCGCCCTTCTCAACCCTGGATTTTTATGCAAAACATCCTATATTTTTTCTACTTTTCTGCATAAATATTTGTTACTCTACCAAATTATTAACAGTTTATTGACAGACGGCGCCCGTGCGCGTTAAAGTAAGAAGGCAAGCGATTGTAATACTATATAAGGAAAGAGGGAGAAACAATCATGAATACGCTTGTGATCGTTCTGATCGCAGCGGTCTGCCTGGTTTGTGCGTACGCCGGGTATGGCCGCTGGATCGCCAAAAAGTGGGGCATCGACCCCAACGCCAAAACTCCTGCTGTGCGGCTGGAGGACGGCAAAGACTACGTACCTACCAACGGCTGGACGGTGTTCAGCCACCAGTTTTCTTCGATCGCGGGCGCGGGCCCTGTGACCGGCGCCATCCAGGCCGCCGCCTTCGGCTGGCTGCCGGTGCTGCTGTGGATCCTGCTGGGCGGCATCTTCTTCGGCGCGGTGACCGACTTCGGCGCCCTGTACGCCAGCGTGAAGAATGACGGCAAATCCATGGGCCTGCTGATCGAGAAGTACATCGGCAAGACCGGCCGCAAACTGTTCCTCGTTTTCAGCTGGCTGTTCTGCGGCCTGGTGGTGGCGGCTTTCGCCGACATGGTAGCCGGTACCTTCAATGCCTATGACACCGACGGCGCACTGGCCGCCGTGGCCCAGACCAACGGCGCGGCGGGCAGCATCTCGCTGTTCTTCATCGCCTTTGCCATCGTGTTCGGCCTGCTGCAGCGCAAGTGCCACTTCAAAGGCTGGAAGGAAGCCGCCGTGGCCCTGGTCTGCACCGTCGTCTCGCTGGCGCTGGGCATGACCGCGCCGCTGATCCTGGGCAAAGAGGCCTGGCTGTACATCACCTTCGTCTACATCTTCTTCACCGCTGTGCTGCCCATGTGGCTGCTCAAGCAGCCCCGGGACGCCATGACCACGTTTATGTTCGCCGGTATGATCCTCGGCGCGGTAGTGGGCATCCTGGTGGCCCATCCCACCATGAACCTGCCGGTCTACACCGGGTTCCACAGCGACAGCCTGGGCGACCTGTTCCCCATCCTCTTCGTCACGGTGGCCTGCGGCGCGGTGTCCGGCTTCCACAGCCTGGTATCCTCGGGCACGTCCTCCAAGACCATCGAGAATGAGAAGGACATGCTCAAGGTGGGGTACGGCGCCATGGTCACCGAGAGCCTGCTGGCCGTGCTGGCCCTCTGCGTGGCCGGTGCGGCTGCTGCGGCCGACGGCACCCCTGCGGCCGGCACCCCCTTCCAGATCTTCTCCTCCGGCGTGGCCGGTTTCTTTGAGATGTTCGGCGTGCCGGTCTATGTAGCCCAGTGCTTCATGACCATGTGCGTCTCCGCCCTGGCGCTGACCAGTCTGGACGCCGTCTCCCGCATCGGCCGCATGAGCTGGCAGGAGCTGTTCAGCGTGGACGATATGGAGCACGCCGCCCCCTGGCGCAAGTTCCTGTGCAACACCTATGTGTCCACCATCATCACGCTGGTCTACGGCTTCATCCTGGCCAAGATCGGCTACTCCAACATCTGGCCGCTGTTCGGTTCCGCCAACCAGCTGCTCAGCGCGCTGGTGCTGGCCACGCTCTGCGTCTTTTTGAAGGTCACCGGGCGCAGCAACAAGATGCTGTTCCCGCCGCTGATCATCATGCTCTGCGTCACCTTCACGGCGCTGGTGCAGCGGCTCATCGCCATGGTGCAGGCCTACATGGCCGGCAGCGCCACCTTCTGGGTGGAGGGGCTGCAGCTCATCATCGCGGTGCTGCTCATCGCTCTGGGCCTGACCATCGTGGTCAACTCGCTGCGCGCCTACCTGGCTGCCCAGAAAGACAGCGAAAAGGCCGCTGCACGCTGAAAATTTGCCTTGCAAACAGTACACAAACGCTTGACAAAGTAAGTCTGTTCGCGTACAATACCTGTATGGCTGCAACGGCGGGGCCACAGGCCGTACCGTATTGCCGCCGGGATTGAAACAGGCCCCGGTATTCCGCAAGGATACCGGGGTTTTTGATGGCCATGGAGGGAATGGCCCAAAGGAGGAATTTACCATGAAGTTGAAAAAAGCAGCAAGCCTGAGCCTGGCTGCCGCGCTGGCGCTGAGCCTGGCCGCCTGCGGTTCCAGCACCGGGGCTTCCGATGTGCCGGACGGCGACGGCGATCCCGCCACGCTGACCGTAGCCATGGAGTGTGCCTACGCCCCTTACAACTGGACCCAGAGCGATGATGCCAACGGCGCCGTGCAGATCCGGGATTCCAGCGACTACGCCTATGGCTACGACGTGATGATGGCCAAGAAGATCGCCGAGGCGCTGGGCCAGGAGGTCCAGATCGTCAAGCTGGACTGGGACAGCCTGATCCCCGCCGTGATGACCGGCGACGTCGACTGCGTCATCGCCGGCCAGTCCATCACCAGCGAACGTGCGGCGCAGGTCGATTTTTCTGACCCGTACTACTACGCTTCCATCATCACGCTGGTCAAGAAGGACGGCCCCTACGCCAACGCGCAGAGCGTCGCTGACCTGAGCGGCGCGGTCTGCACCAGCCAGCTGGGCACCATCTGGTATGACATCTGCCTGCCGCAGATCCCCGAGGCTGACATCCTGCCCGCGCAGGAAACTGCGCCCGCCATGCTGGTGGCGCTGGACAGTGGCGCGTGCGACGTCGTTGTGACCGACCGCCCCACCGCCCAGGCCGCCGTGGCCGCCTACCCCGACCTTGTGGCGCTGGACTTTGGCGGCGGCGAGAATGACTTCCAGGTCAGCGAGGAAGAGATCAACATCGGCATCTCGATGAAAAAAGGCAACACCGCGCTGCAGGAGGCCATCAACGAGGTGCTGGCCACCATGACCACCGACGACTACAACGCAATGATGGACGAAGCCATCAGCGTGCAGCCGCTGAGTAAATAAGCACCCCCTGCCCCAGACGGCCTTTGCGCCCGCCTGGGGCAATGGCATGCCGCCCCGGGCTGGATCAGTAAAGGAGTTCCCCCATGCAAAACTTTTTTGAAAACTGCGCCAACATATTGCAGCAGTACGGCTTTTCTTACCTGCGCGGCGCCGGCACCACGCTGCTGCTGGCGCTGGTCGGCACCTTTTTTGGCTGCCTGATCGGCTTTGCCGTGGGCGCCATGCAGACCATCCCCGTCGACAAACAGCGTGACCCCGCCTGGAAGCGCGGCCTGCTGCACCTGCTGCACGGCGTGCTGCGCTGCTATGTGGAACTGTTCCGCGGCACCCCCATGATCGTGCAGGCGGTGTTCATCTACTACGGCCTGATGCAGTTCGGCGTCAAGCTGGATATGTGGGCCGCCGGGTTCCTGATCGTTTCCATCAACACCGGCGCCTACATGGCCGAGACCGTGCGCGGCGGCATCGTTTCCATCGACCCCGGCCAGACCGAAGGCGCCATGGCCATCGGCATGAACCACTGGCAGACCATGGTGCATGTGATCCTGCCCCAGGCCCTGCGCAACATCATCCCGCAGATCGGCAACAATTTCATCATCAACATCAAGGATACCTCGGTGCTGTCGGTCATCTCCATCACCGACCTGTTCTTCGTCCACAAGAGCGTGGTGGGCGCGCTGTACACTTACTTTGAAAGCGCCAGCATCGTGATGGTGATCTACCTGACGATGACGCTGCTGGCCAGCTACCTGCTGCGCCTGTGGGAGAAGGCGCTGGACGGCCCCCAGAACTACGACCTGAACACCACCGACACGCTGGCCTACACCAGCGGCATGTACAATGCCCCGGACCCCAACTACGAGTCCCAGAATCTGGATATGAAGGGGGGCGCCGCCCATGTCTGAGCATATCATCGAAGTACGGCACCTGTCCAAGAGTTTCGGCACCCACGTGGTGCTGCGCGACGTGGATTTCACGGTGGACTCCGGCGACGTTACCTGTGTGATCGGCGCTTCGGGCAGCGGCAAGTCCACCTTGCTGCGCTGCATCAACCTGCTGGAGACCCCCACCAACGGCGCCGTGCTGTTCCACGGGCAGGAGATCACCGCCAAGGGCTTCGACCCCTGCGCCTACCGCGCCAAGGTGGGCATGGTGTTCCAGAGTTTCAATTTGTTCAACAACATGACGGTGCTGGAAAACTGCACCGCCGGCCTGCGCTATGTGCTCGGTCAGGACAAGGATACCGCCCGCCGCACCGCGCTGGAAAACCTGGAAAAAGTGGGCATGGCCCCCTACATCCACGCCAAGCCGCGGCAGCTCTCGGGCGGGCAGAAACAGCGCGTAGCCATTGCGCGCGCGCTTTCGATGCAGCCGGAAGTGCTGCTGTTTGACGAGCCGACCTCGGCCCTGGACCCGCAGATGGTGGGCGAGGTGCTGGCCGTCATGCGGCAGCTGGCCGCCGACGGCCTGACGATGATCGTCGTTACCCATGAGATGGCCTTTGCCCGGGATGTTTCCAGCCGTGTGGTCTACATGGCCGACGGCGTGATCGCAGAGGAAGGCACCCCCACCGATATTTTTGAGCACCCGCAGAACCCGCGCACCGTGGAGTTCCTTGCCCGCTTCCGCCAGCAATGACCGCTGCCGCGGCAGCAGCCGCCCGCCCGGACAAACCGGCGGGCGGCTTTTTTTATTGCAGCAGTTCCTTCACCGTGCGGACGCCTTCCTCGTTCAGTACCACTTCCCCGCCCGCAGCCCGGGTCCCGGCGGTACAGTATTCCACCTTCAGGCCGGGCTGCCCGGAGATATAGTTCAGCGTGGCCTCCCATCCCGCCAGATCCGTCGCCATCAGGTCGGTCAGCGTGCGGGCGCTGTGCTCCCGCCAGGCCTGGGGCATCCCGGCCAGCAGGCTGGTATTCTGGCGGGCAAACGCTTCCCATACTGCCGCGCGCATATCCGCCCGCCGGCCGGGCGTCTCCTGGCAGCTTTGCAGGCGGGCGATCAGCTCCGGCGCTTCCCCCGCGCTGACCTCCGCCACGGAATCCTCCCCGTAGCCAATCTGCTCCCGCTCCTCCTTCGTAAGCAGGGCTGCCGTATCCAGGCGGGCCGTGATCTCAGACCCCACGCAATCGGCCCAGCAGTCCGGCGTGGCCGCCAGGTAATACAGCGTGCTCCGGGCCGTCTCCCCGGTGGCGAGGGTCTGCTGCAGCAGCTGGGCCGCCCGCCCCGGCCCGGCAGAAAGCGTGCAGTCCGCTAGAGTGGTCGTCCCGGCGGGCGCCTGCACCTGCAGTTCCCCCGGCAGGGCACAGAGGGTCACCGTCTGCACGGGGCCGTCCACCCGCACCAGAACGAACCCGGGTTCTTCCTGCTGTACCACCAGCAGAGCCCGCCAACTGTCCTGTGCCCCCTGTTCGACAGCCAGCCCGCCGCGTTCGGCCGCCGCCTGCCGCAGTTCGTTCTGCTGCTGCCGCTGGCGCACAAAGAACCAGGTCAGGCCGATCATCGGCAGCAGCAACAGCAGCGTCAACCCCAGACTATACCAAAAAACAGCGCCCCGTGAACGCATAAACAGCACCTCTCCGTGTCAGAATCTAGGTATAGTGTGGGCCGTCCGGCCCGCCGGTATACCAAAGGAGGAGAACTGTTATGTTGCACGAACCATTCGGTCCCCGCGGTGCGGAGGACGAACGCGAAGACTTCTGGACCGATCTGGGGGAAATCACCGACGCCGCGTTCCGCCAGGACCCCGGTGAGAACGCCCGCAGGCTGGGAACGCAAAACGCCCTGCGTGGGCCGGAATACCGGCCGGACACTGTGCAGGACGTTCCCAGCGGGCCGCAGGAACAGCCCGGGGCGGGCACCGCCAGCCGTCAGGACCCGCTGGGCAGCTGGACCGGCGTTCCTGCTCAGGAAACGTACGAGACCCCCACCCAGGACGCCGACGATTTATAAAACGCGCAAAGGCCCGCTGCCATATGGCAGCGGGCCTTTGCTGTTTCATATTCTGCGGTAGACCAGGTAGCGGAAGCCGATCTCCGTAGTCAGTTCCGTACAGGCCGCCAGACGGGCCGCCCCTTCCGCCGGGGTGTTCCAGTAATAGGGCGTCATGGCAAACAGCTGCTGCACACGTTCCCCGCGCAGCGTCAGCACAGCGGACGATTCGCGTTCCTCTTCCAGCTCGAACCCCTCGTAGGCGACGTTCCTGACCTCGTTTTCATAGGGCGCGGCGTAGAGGACCTCTTTCATGCCGAACAGATGGCGGGCCGTGGGGACCGCATAGACCAGCCGCCCGCCGGGGCGCAGCATCCGCCGGAATTCCGCCCCGGCAAAGGGCGAAAAGATATTGAGCACCAAATCGGCCCAGCCGTCGCGCACGGGGGCGCTGAAACTGCCGCCGACGCAGAAGGCCGCTTCCGGCACCAGTTTGGCCGCCAGCCGCACGGCCTCCCTGGAAAGGTCGAACCCCACGATCTGCACGCCGGGCAGAGCGTCGCAGAGAAAGCGGTCGTAACTGCCCTCGCCGCAGCCCGCATCCACGACCTGCCTGTGGGGCAGCTGCGCGCAGACATCCGCCAGCGCCTGCATCAGCGGCGCATAAGCGCCCGAGGCCAGAAACGCCCGGCGCGCGCGCACCATTTCCCTGCTGTCCCCCGGTTCCCGCGTGTGCCTGCGCTGGATGGCCAGCAGGTTCACATAGCCTTCCCGCGCCAGATCAAAGCTGTGCCGTTTCGGGCAGCGCAGCGCGCGGTCTTTCTGTTCCAGCGGCCCACCGCATACCGGGCAGCGCAGTGCCCGGACGCCTTCCGGGGTCATGCATCCCCGCCGGCCACCGGCACGGCAGGCACAGCGCCGGAGCCTTCTTCCTCCGGAAGCGGCGCCGTCATGCCGCCGTGGGCGGCCAGATATTCCTCAAAGTTGGCAAATTTCTGTTTGGGCGGGCGGCGGGTGATGAGCACCAGCCCGGGGTCGTCCTCCGCCGCATGGCGTCCGCGGGCCGTGCGCCGCGGCGCCGGTGCGTGGGGCTGCCGGGGTTCCCGCGCGGGGGCGTTCCCGCCACGGGCACTGCCCTGCCCTTCCGGCTTTTTCGACTGACCGCGATGGCGGCTGCGCCCGTCTTCCTGATTCGGCGCTGCGCTGCGGGGGGCTTTCTTTCCCTCTTTCGCGGTATTTTTTTCCGTTGCTTCCCTGGGTTCGCGCTGGGCCTGCTGGGCAGCCGCCTGGGCGCTCCCCTTCCCGGAACCGCGGCGGCGACGCCGCCGGCGCGGAGCCGAAGAACTGCTTTGTTCGTTCTTTTCCATACTTCACCTGTATCTCTCAGCCGATGACCCGGCATTCATTGTAATAGCGTTTTTCCTCCGCATGGCCCATACTGAAGGTCTTGCGCGGCAGTACGCCGCCCAACACCACACCGCGGAACAGGTCCGATTTGGCCAGATCCGGCAGCAGGATCGCCACAGCCGGCGCCCCCGGCCGCGCAGCCAGCGCCAGCGCCGCAGATGCGCCATGGATATAATCCACATGGGCTCCGGGATGTGCGGGCAGCCAGGAAGCCAGGAACGCCTCCACGCTGCCCACCGTCAACGGCGCAACGGGGTTCTGCCACTGCACTTCCCGTTCCCCCTGCCGGTCCGCCAGACGGAAGCGCTGGACCGGCGCCCGGGGCCGGGGCGGATTGCCGCGATCCCAGCGATCCAGGTCCCGGTAGAGTTCCTGTGCCGTCACGCCGAACACCACCCGATGGATGGGTTCGATCTCGATGGCAGGGCTGTGTACATTGCACACTTCGGCCAGGCACCAGCGCGCCGGGTGGACCGCCCGCTGCTCTTCCGTCAGGCCCGGTTTCAGTTCCTCCCAGTAGGCTTTGGCGGTGGCCAGGCTGTGGTTGCCGTCCCCCACCGCCAACACCATGGGCGTCTGCCCTGCTGCAGCGGGCCAGCGGCGGGCAAAGGCGTCCGGGTCGGCCAGCGCCGCCAGCGCCGCGTCGATGGCCGCGATCCGCTGCGGTTCCTCCACGGCCCAGCCGCGCAGGTGCCCGCCGCCCAGCATCAGTTCCCCGTCATACAGCAGCGGCAGCTCCTCTTTGCAGGCCCCCACCGGCTCGATCAGCGTCCGGGCGGCGTCATCCGCCAGCATCATCACATGGGGGGTCTCCAGCAGCGCGCCGCGGCGCACTTTGAGCCGCGGCGGGATACGTTCCACCACTGTGCTCTCACTGGGACGTATGGCGGAGCGGCTGCCCGGCGTATACTCGTAGGCTTCCAGGTCCACCGCGCCCACCAGCCCCTGGCGGATGCTGCCGTCCAGCTGGGTGCGCTCCACATATACATAGCCGTGGATCTTCCGCGTGAGGACGCCGGCCCGGTACCGCTCCATCGTGCTGCGGATGGTCCGCAGCCGTTCTTCCTCCCCGGGCGTGCCGAGGTAGGCTTCCGGCAGCACGATATGCAGCGTGCTGGGTTTCCCCTGCGCCAGAGCCTCCGCGCGCTGCCAGTAATCCGGCTGGGAGGTAAACTGATCCACTGCGATGCAGGCCCAGGGGTCCAGCGGCGTACCGGCCGCGGGCAGCAGAATATCCGCCGGGACAAAACAGGAAAGTGCCATCCAAATGCCTCCTTACAGGACGACGGCATGGCCGACCAGGCCGTAGATCGCCAGCGACAGGATCCCGACATAGATCAGGGAGCTGGGCAGCCCCTGGAAGATCGCGGGGACATCCTTGCTGCGCAGACGGCGGCGGCCTTCCCGCACGATGAAAATGATAAACACATATCCGATCCCGCTGCCCAGCCCAAAAGCGATGCTCTGGGGCAGCGTATAGTTCTGGTTGGTGCAGATCAGCAGCGTGCCCAGCACAGCCGTACTGCTGCCCGCCAGCGTCGTCTGGGCGCGGCACGCCTGACGCTGGCGGCGCGGCAGCAGCCCCAGCAGAAGCCAGGAGGCCCCCGCCGCCAAAAACGCACAGGTCAGATACACCACCGGGCGCAGGGACGCCACCGGCAAACCGGCCGGCAGATGCCCCCGCAGCCAGGGGAAAAACAGGTTGTGGGCCGCCCAGCCCAGCGGGGCGGACAGGGCCATGATGAGCAAAAACGGCAGGCTGTAGTCCCAGACCTGCGCTTTGTGGTCGGGCACCAGCTTCAGCAGGCGGGTGACCCCCAGCGCCCGGGCCAGGATGACATTTTCGGCAAAGACGGCCAGGGTCATGTAACTGAGGAATTCCAGCACGCCGCGCAGCAGCGAACCATCAATGTTTACGGCCGGCATACAGACGGCGCACCTCCTCCTGTTTATATTCCGTGTAGGCATTGGCGGCCGCACACCATACGGCCGCAAGCACGCCCGCCAGGACGAAACCGCCCGCGGGCTGGGCCGCCAGCGGGAGCAGCGCCGTGTGCAGCACCGTATGGCCGAACACCGTGCCGGATGCGAGGAGTTCCCGCAGGCAGCCTACGATCAGCAGCGCCGCGCACATGCCCAGGCTGTTGTTGAAGCCATGGCGCAGCGCGTCGCGCAGCGGTTCCAGTTCGGTGAATTCCATGCGCTTGATGACCACGGGTTCCACCACCAGGATCGGCAGATAGATACCCAGCACGTTGAGGTCGCTGCCAAACAGGTTATACAGCAAAACATAGACCGGGATGTACAGCAGCGCCGCGCAGTAGCAGTAGATCAGCGTGCGGAAGCGGTTGCGGCTGATATGGCACACCGCTACCGCCAGCACGCGGGTCAGCGTGATCAGCAGCAGGCTGGCCAGACACAGGATGCCGGCGTGCTGGCCGTCCAGTGCGGCCCCCACGATGGGCGCCAGGCCCAGCCCGCGTACCAGGACCGGGTTGGAAAGCCAGATATGGTCGCTGCGGATCTTCTCCTTCAGTTCCGCCTCCGCCTGCGCCCGGCTCTGCAAAAGTCCGGCGCGGTGCCGGGAGGGCGCCGCCGGGGCGGCAGGGGCCGGGGCGGCAGGGGCTTCCGGCGCGCGCTTTTTCTCCGCCGGACGCGCGGGCGCCGGGGCCGCCTGCGGCACGGAGCGTACCGGCGGCACATCCCGGGGCGCAGGCCGTGCGGGCGCTTCCGCTGCGGGTACTGCCGCCTGCGGTTCTTCCTTTTCCACCGCGCGCACAGCCGGACGCGGCCGGGGCGCCGGACGGGAAGGCCGCGGGAAGGAGCGCGTCGCTTCCTCCCGCTGTTCTTCCTGCTGGCGGGTCTGTTCCTGCAGCATCTGTTCCCGCATGGCGGCCCGCTCCGCATCGGTCAGGCGCGGGCGGCTGGTGGGAACGATGCGGCGGGGGTCCGGCGCGGACGGCTGCACTGCCTGGGCAGACGGCTTTTTGGCCGCCTGCATTTCCAGGATCGCCTGTTCGATCTCGGCGCGGGAAGCTCCCTGCTCCGCCATCGAGCGCGCCTTTTCCAGCATTTCTTTGGTGATATGGGGTATGATCAGGGTTTCGGAACGGTCCCGCTTTTTGCGGTCATTCCTGTTTGGCAGACTGGGCAAGGCGCCGTTCCTCCTTCCTCATAAAGCGGATACGCTCGGTGCGGTGGCTGATCAGGTCCAGCCATTCGGGGATCGCGCCCACGATCAGGAGCGCAAAGCAGACCGGGCTTTCATAGGGGCTGACCAGACGGAACGCATAGGTCGCCACCCCCAGCGCCACGCCATACACAAGGCGGCTGCTGGTGCGGTTGGGCATCGTGACCGGCTCACAGACCAGGAACAGGCCGCCGAACAGCAGCGTGCCCGAAAGGATCACATACTTTTCCAGATAGATACGCTGGCGCACGAACTCCCACGGCCAGCTGAACGCCGGCAGTTCGTTCAGCTGCGGCAGCAGCCAGGGCAGGCCGATGCTGAGCACAAAAAACGGGATCAGCACGGCCGGTTTGATATGCCCGCGCACCAGCAGGAACAGCCCGCAGGCCATGATCACCAGCGCGGCGCTGGTGCCCAGGCCGCCTGCCGCGTTGCCGGTCAGCAGGTTCATCGTGCTGTCGCTGGGCAGGCCGCCAGCCCGCAGGATGGAATTCATGCCGGGCGAAAGGACCAGATCCTGTTCCCCGAACAGCGGCAGCACATTTCCCGGCGTGGGATAGCGGTAGACGCTGTCCGGCCAGGAGATCCCCGCCACCACCATGCCGACGGCCGCCGGGTGGAAGGGGTAATGCCCTTCGCCCCCGAAGGCTTCCTTGGCCAGCACGGCGACAACGACCGCCGCCGCCACCACCGCATAAGGGACGGTGGCGGGCATCATCAGGACGATCAGGGCGGCAAAGCACTCACTGGACGGTTCATGGGAATGATACCCGGCCCCGTGCAGCGGCGCCAGCGCACAGTCGCACAGGTAAGCCGTGAGCAGCCCCACCGCCAGCAGCAGGAGCGGCCGCGGGCCATAGTAGTACCAGGCCATCCCGGCCAGCGGGATCACGCACAGCAGCAGGTCTTTGTAATATTCATAGTTTTCACTGCGATCAATTCTTTTTGGGTTGGGCATGGGATCGCTTCTCCTTTATCTGATTCAGGCCTCGCCGTGCAGCAGCCGGATCACCGGCGCGGGGTCCGGCGCACGGAACAGCGCGCTGCCCGCCACCAGCCAGTCGGCGCCGGCCTGTGCGCACAGCGGGCCGGTCTGGGCATTGATCCCCCCGTCCACTTCCAGCAGGGTACGGTAATTCCGGCGGCGGCGCTCCGCGTCCAGCGCCGCCAGACGCTGGACGGCCTCGGGCATGAACGCCTGGCCGCCGAAACCCGGTTCCACACTCATGACCAGCACCAGGTCCAGCGCTTCCAGGTAGGGGAACACCGCCTCCACCGGGGTGCCCGGACGGATGCTGAGCCCCACCCGGCAGCCCGCCTCCCGGATGGTTTCGATCACCCGGGGCACGGCGCCGGGCACTGCTTCGAGGTGGAAGGTGATAAGCCCGGCGCCTGCCCTGGCAAAGTCCGGGGCGTAGCGGGCCGGGTCGCTGATCATCAGGTGCACGTCATAGAAGGCGTCGGGCAGGGCGGCGTGCAGGCTTTCGAGCACCGGCGCGCCGTAGCTGATGTTGGGCACAAAGTGCCCGTCCATCACGTCAAAGTGCAGCAGGTCCACCCCTTCCCGCAGAAGGCGGAGGCAGTCCTGCTTCAAATCGGCAAAATCCGCAGAAAGGATCGATGCGGCAATCTTGGTCATATTCTTTCCCTTTACTTTCCCACATTCCGGGCGCAGCCGGGCCGCGCCGCGATATACGAAATTATTATAGCCCATCGGGGCTTAAAAAGCAAGGCGGAGCTCCTGTCCCCCTTCACAAAAATGCCGCAGGTCCGCCCTGCGGCAGCACTGCGGTATTTTTTGACGTCAGGCCAGTTCGGCGCGCACACGCTCCAGCGCCGCTTCGATGACACGGTCCATATCATAGTATTTATACTCGCCCAGACGGCCGCCGAACAGCACGTTGGGCAGGGCGTCCGCCAGTTCCCTGTAGCGGGCGTACAGCGCGCCGTTTTCCTCATCGTTGACCGGGTAGTAAGGTTCGTCGCCGGGCTTCCACTCAGCGGAATATTCCCGGCTGATGACGGTTTTGGTACCCGGTTCGGTGGAGCCAAAAACGAAATGCTTGTGCTCGATGATGCGGGTGTAGGGCGTTTCGGCGTCGGTATAGTTGATGACGGCGTTGCCCTGGTAGTTGGGCATATCCAGCGTTTCGGTCTCGAAGCGGACGCTGCGGTACTGCAGCGCGCCAAGACGGTAGCCGAAATACGCGTCGATGGGCCCGGTATAGACCACCTTGCGGGCCAGAGCACTCAGCGCTTCCCGCTCGGCCAGGTAATCGACATTCAACCGCACTTCGACGCCCTCCAGCATGTTGGCCACCAGCGCGGTATAACCCTCGTTGGGGATGCCCTGATACAAGGCGTTGAAATAGTTGTTGTCGAAGGTCAGGCGCACCGGCAGGCGCTTGATGATGAAGGCGGGCAGCGCCGTGCAGGGGCGGCCCCACTGCTTTTCGGTATAGCCCTTGATGAGCTTTTCGTAGATGTCGGTGCCCACCAGGTTGATGGCCTGCTCTTCCAGGTTTTTCGGGTGTTCGGTATAGCAGGCGGCCCGCTGTTCTTCGATCTTGGCCTGGGCCTGGGCGGGGGTGACCACGCCCCACATTTTGTTGAACGTGTTCATGTTGAAGGGCAGGTTGTACAGTTCCCCCTTGTAGTTGGCCACGGGGGCGTTGGTATAGCGGTTGAACACCGCAAAGCGGTTCACATAGTCCCACACCTTCTTGTTGTTGGTGTGGAAAATATGCGCGCCGTAACGGTGCACGTCGATGCCCTCGACTTTCTCGGTGTAGATATTGCCCGCGATGTGGCCGCGCTTGTCGATCACCAGGCAGCGCTTGCCCGCCGCCGCGGCCTCATGGGCAAATACAGCGCCGAACAGCCCGGCGCCTACGATCAGATAGTCGTACATACGGGTCCCTCCTGTGTGGAATGTTTCCTCTGCGGGCGGCGCCGCCCTGTGCGCAGCGCCCAGGCGGCCAACAGCAGCAAGGTCAGCAGCGTTACCGTTTCCGCCCCCCGCCAGAGCACCGGCGGCGTGAATGTCACCTGCACCGTGCCGCTGTACCCGGCGGGCACCGTGACCCGCAGGCAGTTTTGTTCGTTCTTTTCCAGCGGCAGCCGTTCGCCTGTGGCGGCGTCCCGCGCCGTATAATGACGGTAGGCCAGCAGCGGCAGGTCCACCACCGTGCTGTCGCCGGTGGGGTTTTCGCACAGCAGCGCGCCCCCGCCCTGCCAGACTGCCGTCACCGACGGGTCCTGTGCCGCAGCCTCCGTCTGGCAGAAGATCGCCAGGTCCGTCCCGGCGGGCAGGTACTCATAGCCCATACTCTCATAGGGGAAGTCCGCGGCCGTCCCGGTACCGATCATGGTGATGGTCCCATGCTCATAGGCGTAATCCCGGTAGAACGCACCCGCATACAGCAGCGTGGCCGCCGCCAGTGCCAGCGCGGCCCCCTGCGCCAGACGGGGCTTCCAGCTGTGCACCAGCCCCAGCCCCCACACGGCCAGCGCGCCCAGCAGCGCCGAAGCGACCGCCAGGTAACGCCAGCTGAACTGCGGTTTGAGCAGGATATCCACCAGCTTTTGAGGCAGATGGGCGCCCAGCCAGTCCCAGGGGAACAGGGTGCTGGACAGCCAGACCGCCAGCAGGCAGAAGGCCAGCCCCTCGCCCAGCCAGCGGGCGCGGCGCGCCGCCGTTGCGTCCTGCTGCCAGCAGCCCCGCCGCAGGCAGCACCAGACCGCCAGCACCAGCACCAGGGTACCCGCCAGCCCCAAAGTGAGCGGCATATCGCCGGCCGTCCCCGGCCCGGAGCCGCCCGACGGCGCCCCGAAAAGGCCCAGGATCTGGATCAGGTAGGCCCCCGTGGACTGGATCGGCGAGGAGTGGATATCGCTCATCATGTTGTATTCGTTCTGCATGGTGTCCAGGCAGGGCAGCAAAAACCAGGCCGAGAGCCCCGCCGCCACCGCCACTGCCTTGAGAGCCGCCAGCAGGCGGCCCGGGCGCAGCATGCGCGGCAGATGCCAAAGCCAGAACAGCGCCAGGAACAGCGCGGCCAGTTCGGTGGTGAGCAGGTGGCTCTGCACGATGCCTGCCATGCCGATGGCCAGCGGCAGCCAGTCCCGGGCCGCCGGGCGTTCCTCCCCCGCGATGGCCCAGGCCCCCAGCACTACCAGCGGCAGGAAAGCCATGGCCGTGTACTCCCCCACCGAGGCCCGCAGCAGCAGGTTGGTCAGGCGGTAGGCGCAGAGGGTATACGCAAAGGCCGCCGCCGCGCCGTACAGGCGGTTCCGCCCCATGCGGGCAAAGCTGTAGTAGGCCAGCAGCATGGTCGCCGCGTTGACCAGCACCGCATAGATCTGGTAACAGACCTGCAGCGGCACAAACGCGTTGTACAGCAGCGCAGGCAGATACAGGAACAGGTCGCAGTAGTACAGCGGCGCGGCCGAACCGTACCCGTTGTACCCGGCCGACGCTATGCGCACCGGAAACTGGCCGTCTGCCAGGGACTGTGCCGCCGCCCAGATCCGATAGGTGTGGAATTTGAGGTCATGCCCGCTATAGAGGAAATCCGCACAGTAGGGCAGGCTGGCCAGCGCAATGCCGCCTATGAGCAGCAGCGCCACGCCCCAGCCGCAGCGGGGACGGCGCGGCGCCCCTCCGGCGAACAGCAGCCACAGCGCCAGATCTGCCGCTGCCAGCAGCGCCAGCCAGCCGGACAGCGACGTCACACGCCAGACCGGCTGTTCCTCCAGCGTCACGCTCTGCAGCGTCAGCGTGTATCCCTCCTCCGGCGCCGCCGTCATAAGCAGGTCGCCAACGGTATTGCCCGTCGCTACCCACAGGCGCGCTGTGACCGTGCTGTGCACGTCCGTCAGGGTGATCGCGTCGCTTCGCACCGCCGCCGGGTTCCCGGCGGAAGTGAACAGCAGCGTCCCCACCGTCTGCGGGGCGGAGCGCTCCGTGTCCTGCGGCGCGTCGCAGGCATACTGCACCGTGATGCGGTATCCCCCCGCCGGGACTTCCCCCTCCACAGGGATCTGCAGTTGCGCCGCCACACGGCCGGTCCCTTCCAGCGGCACCGTGATCTGTGCCAGCGGGCGGAAAGCCGTCACGAGCAGAAACAGCAGGAACACACCTTCCAGCAAGAGCAGGACGCTGAAACGCGCATGCTTCTGGGCCCAGCTGCGGACCCGGGCCGCCGTGCTCATTGCTCCGCCGTGCTCTGCCAGTGCTGCACGGTCTGGAGCTGGAACTCAAAGTCCCGCGCATCCTTGGCCAGCAGGCTGGAGAGGATCACACCGGCCACGAACAGCATCAGCGCCGCCACCAGTACAAAACCGCAGGCGATCAGCGTGGGGAAACGCGGCACCAGCCCGGTATGGAAATACTCATTGATCACCGGCAGCATAAAACCGGCGCCCAGCACGGCCAGCACCGCAGCGATACAGCCAAAAAAGGCGAACGGGCGGTAATTTTTGAACAAACGCAGGATCGTCCCCAGCACCTTGAAGCCGTCGGAGTAGGTGTTGAGCTTGCTCTCCGACCCTTCGGGGCGGTCACGGTACTCGATGACCACATTGTCCACCTGCATATTGCGCTGCAGCGCGTGGATCGTCATCTCGGTCTCGATCTCAAACCCGCGGGAGAGCACCGGGTAGGTCTTGACGAACCGATAACTGAACGCGCGGTAGCCGGTCATGATGTCTTTGATTTTCCCGCCGAACAGGTGGTTGGTGCAGAAGCGTACCAGATCGTTGCCAAAGTTGTGGAAAGGGCGCTTGTTCTGGGTATAGTAGGTGCTGGAAAGACGGTCGCCCACCACCATGTCGGCCTGACGCTCCCGCACGGCCCGCACCATTTCCGGCGCAGCCTCGGCGGGGTAGGTGTCGTCGCCGTCCACCAGTATATAGGCCTCGGCGTCGACCTCACGGAACATGCGGCGCATTACGTTCCCCTTGCCCTGCTGATATTCATGGCGCACGACAGCCCCGGCCCGGGCGGCCAGTTCCGCCGTACCGTCGCTCGAGTTGTTGTTATACACATAGATCGTGGCCTCCGGCAGCACACGCCGGAAGTCCGTCACGACCTTCTCCACCGTTTTGGCTTCGTTGTAGCAAGGGATCAGAACGGCAATTTTGTCCATAAACGAAAACCTTCCCTTTCCACCGTCACATCCAGAACTGGACCAGACGGTTCACAGTATAATACAGCGACGGGTTCATGCCCTGCAGCCAGGGTTCCATCGCAAACAGCGTCAGAAAGCGGTATGCGGCGCTCCAGGCCAGCGTACCCGCCATCACCGTGCGCAGCACCGGCTGCAGTGTGACAGCCAGCGGCTCCTCGCAGGCAGCCCGCCGGGCCAGCACATGGTCGGCCAGCAGCCAGCAGAACGCCGCCCCCAGCAGCAGCACCGGGCTGTAGTCCATCAGGTAGCGGTACAATACCCCCGCCATCTGGCAGTCCACCACCGTGATCACCAGCATGGCCGCCAGCGAACCGTACACCACGGCCGCCGCCGAACGGCTGCGGTGCAGGCAGCGCCGCGCCCGGGGCAGAGCGGGCAGCAGCAGCGCCCAGGTGAAGGGTGTGGCCGCCAGCATGCCGCCGGTGAACTTTTCGCTGATGGTGCGGATGATCGCATTGGTATGCAGGTTCGTTTCAAATATATAGGGGAACACGCCCTTCAGGTGGACCGGTTCCAGCGAGCTGGTAAAGACAGCCGGACCCAGGCGCACCACGTTGAAACCGCGGCTGGTCATATCGTTGCCGGTGATATTATAGTTTGCGCCGAAATCAAAGGGGGAACCGAAACGGGCATAGTTGTACCACATCAGTCCGGCGGCTACCAGCACCACCGGCAGCAGGAAAGCGATCCCCTCCCGCACAGCGGCGCGGGTGCGCAGCCGCCCCCGGGTGATGTAGCGGTTCCAGAAGATGGGCAGCGCCAGAAGGGCAAACAGTTCCATCTGCGGACGGCAGCCCGCTACCAGCGCCACGCACAGGCTGCCAAAGGCCAGCCTGGCCGTCAGCACACCGCTGTGCTCCACCGGCGTGGCGGCAGCCGAAAGCCAGAGCCACAGCCCCAGCAGCAGCAGCGCGGCGCCGCAGACCAGCGCGTACTCATAGATGTAGGGGCGCTCCAGCAGCACATAGAGCTGGCTGCCCAGCATCAGCGCCGCCACCGATAGCAGATAGGCCGCCGTGGGCGCCGAAGGGAACCAGCGGCGAACGACCTGGCCCATGATCCCGAAACAACTGAGCAGGAATACGAGCCCCAGGATCACCATGCAGGGCGCATAGGACAGGTTCTGGATCCCGGTGATGGCCTCGAAGGGAAGCTGGAACAAAAGGCAGGGCACGATGCCGAAATAGACATAGTAGCGCCCGTTGTAGTAGGCATGATCCCAGCGGCCGCCCTGGATGTTGAGCGCGTCCCGGGCGGTAGCGTCGTAGGGGTTTTCCATGGCCGCCAGTTCCGGCGGCGGGTCTTCCTCCAGATCCAGGCGGCCGTTGAGCAGGCTGTGGGCCAGCGCGCCATATTGCTGGTACACAAAACTGACGGTGCTTTCCCCGTCCCAGTAGGCGGTATTGTAATGCTCCGTCGCCAGACCGGTGTTGCCCGGCTGCCAGAACGGCACCACCACCACGAAAGCGGCCAGGATCCCCCCCAGCACCAGCGCAGCGGCGCGGTCGCAGAGGTTGCCCGCCAGCCAGCGCCGCTGCCACAGCCCGCTGCGGGGCCGCAGCAGATAGACGGCGCTGAACGCCAGCCAGAGCGCCGCCAGCCGCAGCAGGGAGATCTGCAGCGGCCGCGGCGTGTTGGCTGTGATCCCTGTGATGGAGAAATTCACCGGGTACTGCGCATAGCCGCTGCTGTAGCCGCTCGCCTGCAGGGTCAGGGTACCGGCGTCGCCGGTCAGATCCAGGCTGATCGTGTGGGTACGGTCCGCCCGGATCGCCACCTCCCAACTGCCAAAACGGCTCAACGCGGCATTGGCCTCGTCGGTCAAGTCTACCGAAAAAGTAAAGGTGCTGTCCTCGTGCAGCAGGTCGGTGTCCAGGTTGGTCAGGTTGTCCAGATGCAGATTGTAGATGGGCCGGTCGATGTTCAGGAAACGCAGATACTTGTGATCCTCGTCCAGCATATAACGGCCATTCTCCCGCCCCGCATTCACATTGGCGTCCAGATAGTCCATCAGCTGGAACGGCTCGTAGCTGTGGGTGTTGAAATACGTCACATTACAGATAAAAAGTTCCGTGCCCGCGGCAGCCGCGAGCAGCAGCGGCAGCACGAAGCGCGCGCCCCGTTTTCCCCACAGGCGCAGGCCCGCGGTGCAGGCCCCCGCCCACAGGCAGAACGCCGTCACCACCAGCAGGCGGAAGACGTCGAACCCCACGGTGAGCCCCGGCCGGTGGTAGGCGCAGAGACTGAACGCCCAGGTCCCCAGCCACAAGACGGCGGCCCATGCCGCGTCCCGGCGGCACACAGCGCGCCGCGACAGTCGGGCCGGAGCCAGGCCGAACGCCAGCGCCAGACATAAAGTGAAAAGTACAGCCAGAAAAATCATCTTACGTATCCTGTCTTTGACTTGTATTTTATGTTTCCTGCTCCTGTTTGCGGAACAGGACCGCCACAACGGCAGTCAGAGCCAATCCCGAGATCATCAGTTCTTTATGGGTATACCCATAATGGATGTAAGAATGGTTCACCGTGACGAAATACCACGCAAAAGGCATACATGCCACCAGCAACAGCGGAACGATCACGTTGAGCCTGGGTTTGATGGAGATCTTCTTATGGAACATCCAGAGCACCCGCAGGAGCAGCACGGCTGCTGCCAGTGCAAACAGGACTTTCCAAATACGAAGATCATAGTACACGCCCAGGTTCTGCTCCAGGGCGTCCAGATAGCCAATGGTCTGGCCCTCCGTTTCGTGGGAGGAACGAAGGAGGAAACTGTTGAGCGCATCTGCAAACAGGTTTTCCTGCAGAACAAACGACCCGATCAGCCATTTCATGGCCCAGAATCCAAGATAGCCTGTTCCCCAGCAGATGCTGGTATAAACCGTGGCGCACAGCCCCTTCCGGCAAGGAAAATCGTGTTTCAGCAAGTACAGAACCAGCGGAACGCCCAAGGTGACCAGCGGGAAAGTCAGGAAGTCAAAATAGCTGGTGGCCATGCCTACGGTAAGGAAGAACAGCGCCGGGTGGCGGTCCGTCACTTCCGGCCAGCGGAGCAAAACGATGCAGGCTGCCGCCATCACATAAAAACAGGGCATGTATTGGAGACAAAGCACCATCGCCGGCGGGGTCAGCATACCAAACGCGACCGCCATCGGCAACAACAGTCCATCTCCCCCATTTTGTTTTCCGAGTAGGCTGACGATCCAAAACATAAGCGCCAGCTGCAGCAACATGTTCAAAGTAAGGATGTCTTTATAATCAAATACGAACAGCAGTGGTTTAAGGTATACCAGGTTGCCATGCCAGTATCTGGGATAACCTGGACCGGATTGGTCTTTTTCCAGAGCGGCCTGCATTTTCCTGTAGGTCCAGCTTCCTTCCCCGTCCGCCGGGGTGTTGTTGCTGTAAACTGCCGCCGCCTGATTCCACGCGGATTCTTCCCCATCATAAACCGCTTCCGCCAGGATCATGGAATCCGTAAGGTAGTCGATCCACATGGCGGTATCATCTTTCAGTAATGTAGTAGGACCGTCTTGAAATGCATCAAGGCTGCTTTCCAGATGCTTCTGCATGCGGTCCACCGGCAGACAGTACGCCAGTACCAGCAGCAGGTATCCGATAACCGCCCACAGGATCATCCAAAGGACCCCGCGGGCCACGCCTTTAAGACGCACTTTTTCCATACAGATCCCCCTTTTACAGTTTCAACGGTCACAGGGCGGCATAGTTTCGGATCTGTTCCAGCCAGAAAGCCGCCGTTTTGTCCCAGCTGTACTTTTCCAACACCTTGTCGGGCGGCGCTACCGGCTGGGCGGCCAGGGCGTCCAGGTCCACCTCGTAATCCTCCGGGTCAAAGTAGCGGGCCGTGTCGCCGTACAGTTCCGGCAGGCAGCTGGCCCGGGCCAGCGCGATGGGCGCGCCCAGAGACAGCGCCTCCAGCGGCGGGATGCCGAATCCCTCAAAGACCGCCGGGTGCAAAAACAGCTTGCAGTGCTTCATCAGGGCGGCGTTCTCGCCGTCGGTGACGTAGCCGGGGTAAAATACATTGCTGGTATCGCGCGCTTCCGCGTCGTCGCCAAAGGCGCGCAGGTCCTTGCCGCCCGCCACCACGAACACCTTGTCGGGGTTGCGGCGCGCCACTTCCCGGATCCATTTGAAGTTTTTGTGCTTGGCCAGACTGCCCAGGGCATAGAAATATTCCCCGCGGGTCACCCCCGGCAGCTTCTCAAAAATGCCCTCGTCCGGGGTGACGCTGCGCATGTGCTCCCAGCCGTTGTAGGTGACGCCGATCTTATCCATCGGGATGCCCAGTTTGCGGCTGATGAGCCGCCGCTGGTCCTCACTGACGGTGAATACCTGGCGCGCGAACCACTTGGTGGACAGGCAGTGCACCCAGAATTTGAAACGGAAAAACGCCCGGTCGGTATCCATGACCAGCGGGCGGATGTCGTGCAGCACCACCACACTGCGCCGGGTCATGAGCATATCGCTGGCCAGCCCCACGAAAAAGGCATGGCTGCGGCGCAGGTAGGCGGGCAGCACCGCCATGTTGTAAAAATACTTGACGGCCTTGAGCGGAACCAGCCGGATGTTCTTCAGTTCCGGCAGATGGATGGGCCGCCCGTCGTCCCGGTAGGCGATACGCACGTCCAGGCCGGTGCCTTCCAGCAGCGCGTCCAGGCGCACGACGGTTTCATAGACATAGCGCGGGATGCCCGTGATGGGGTCGCACAGCACCGTGCCGTTGATGACGATAGGGTTCAATCCTCTTCCTCCTTCTCCCAGTGGGAGCAGTCCCGCAATTCCTGCTGCCAGTCCGCCATGCGGCGCTCGCAGTAGGCGCGGAGTTCTGTTTCAAACCGCTCCTCACTGAAAGAACGGCTGTGTTCCCGGATCTCCTCCGGGGTGCAGGCGACGCCCTCGCGTTCGAATGTTTCGATGCAGCCGGCCAGGCAGTCCACCGTCTGTTCCTCGAACCAGTAGCCGGTCCGTCCGGGCAGGACCGTCTCGCAGGCGCCCCCGCGTCCGTAGGCCAGCACCGGCGTACCGGCAGACTGGGCCTCCACCGGCGTGATGCCGAAATCCTCCTCGCCGGGGAACAGGAAAGCCTTGGCGCGCAGGTAATAGCCGCGCACCTCCTCATCGGTCAGGCCGCCGCCCTTGAACTCTACCGTGGGCCCGGCGATGGCGCGCAGGCTGCGCTCCTCTCCCCCGCCGCCGATGACGACCAGCCGCTTGCCCAGCTTTGTGCAGGCGGCCACCGCCAGGTCGATGCGCTTGTACCAGGTCAGCCGCCCCACAACAAGGTAGAAATCCTCCTTTTTGACGAAGGGCGCTTCGTTGATATGGCAGCAGGGGTAGATCACGTCGCTGTCGCGGCGGTAGTATTTTTTGATGCGCTGGGCGATGTAATGGGAATTGGCGATAAAATAGTCCACCCGGTCGGCGGCGCACTTGTCCCAGACGCGCATCTTGTGGATCTGGTGCGGCATAATGGCGCGCACCAGCCAGTTGGCGTTGCTGCGGTAGGTATAGTAAAAATCCCATACATAGCGGATGGGCGTATGGCAGTAGCAGATGTGCACCGCGTCGGGCCGCGTGATGACCCCCTTGGAACAGGAGGACGAGGAGGACAGCACCAGGTCGTACTCCGACAGGTCCAGCGCTTCAAAGGCGCCGGGCATCAGCGGCAGCAGATTTTTATACAGCTTTGTGGCGAAGGGCAGTTTCTGCACCCAGGTGGTGCGGATATCATAGTCCTTGAACCAGGCGGGCATCCGCTTTTCATCGTAGACCAGCGTATAGATCACCGCCTGGGGGAACACGTGGTGCATGCAGTCCACCACACGGTCCCCTCCGCCATAGCCCACCAGCCAGTCATGCACGATGGCGATCTTCGGTTCTTTCTTGTTCATGGTTCTCACCCGCTCTTCCGTACCTTACTGCAGTTTTTCGTTGTTGATCATCTTGCCGCCGAATACGGTGCGGAAAATGATCTTGATGTCCAGCGCCACCGTCCAGTTTTCAATATACCAGATGTCGTAGCGGATGCGCTCCGCGATGTCGGTGTCCCCGCGCAGGCCGTGGATCTGCGCCCAGCCCGTGCAGCCCGGGCGCACCTGCTGGCGCACCAGGTAGCGGGGGATCTCTTCTTTAAAGTGTTCCACGTGGTAAGGCACCTCCGGCCGCGGCCCCACCAGCGACATATCCCCTTTGAGCACGTTGAAGAACTGGGGCAGTTCGTCCAGGCTGAACTTGCGGATCAGGCTGCCGAACCGCGTTTTGCGGGGGTCGCGCTCGGTGGACCAGCCCGTTTCCTCTTTGGCGTTGACCCGCATGGAGCGGAACTTGTACATCATAAAGGGGCGCTTGTTCAGGCCGATGCGCTCCTGCTTGAAGATCACCGGCCCCGGGCTGGATAGCTTGACCCCGATGGCCGTAGCCAGCATGACGGGGCTGGTGAGCACGATGAGGATCAGGCTGCCCACGATGTCCAGCGTGCGTTTGAGCGCCGCGTTGAGCAGGTTGTCGAAGGGGGTCTGCCGCACGTTGATGAGCTTGCACTCGTCCAGCACGTCGATGGTGGGCCGGGCGGGCAGATAATCGCTGTAAAAAGGCACCATGGTGATGCGGGTGCCGTGCTTGTCGCAGGCGGCAAAGGTGCGCGGCAGCAGCGAGATCTCCTCCGCTTCCAGCGCCACCACCACCTCGTCGATGGCCGGGCTCTCCAGGCAGGTATCCAGCCGGGCGTAATCCCCCAGATACGGCACGCCGAGACCCGGTTCCTCCATGGGGGCCAGGTAGCCGTCCACCACAAAACCGTAGTAGGGGTTGTGCTCCAGCGCGCGCAGATACAGCGCCGCCGACTTGCCGCCGCCCACCAGCAGGATATGGCGCAGCCCCAGCCCCCTGCGGCGGCGCGCCCGGTCGTACCAGCGGCGGATCAGCCGCTTGGTCACCACAGCCGCCGTGCCCAGGCCGTAGAACAGCCCCAGCACCACGCGGGAATAATCGTCCAGGTGCATGAGGTAAAGGATAAAAACAAACACCAGGATGCCGCCGCCGTTGATAACGGCGATGCGGGTGCACCGTTCCGACAGGCCGCGCAGCCGGGAGTTGCTGTAGATGCCGGCCACCCAGTAGCCGAGCACCAGCAGCAGCGACGTGACCGCCCCGGCCGCCATGTTGCGCGGGTCGCGGGCTACATCCAGCGCGGGGCCCGCGCCGCCCGGTTCAAAGAAGCGGACATAGTTGAAACGCAGGTAGTTGGCCAGCAAAAACGCGGCAAACAGCAGCGCCGCGTCCAACAGCGCGCTGACTATGCTTTTGTAGCGTTGGTTTTTTTCCAGCACCGACGGTGCCCTCCTTCGTCGTCTTGCCGCCGCGCTCCGGCGCGGCCCGCCCTTTATTTAGAAGGTCCAAGGGCTATCGTATAACCATACCATATTCTGCCGGGATTTGCAATCAGCGGTACAGATCCTGCAGGGAGTCCAAAGTCCGTTTCATCTCGGCGCGCACTTCCGGCGGCCCGGCCACCGCCACGCCCGGCCCGAACCCGGCCACCCAGCCGAAAAACTGCGGGCTGACCTGGATCGGCACCGTGATGGTAAAATGTTCGCCGTCGCCGCAGGGGCTGAGGATCGGCCCGGTGCCGAAGCGGTCGATCATGGCTCCTGCAAAGCGGTTTTCGCATTGAAGCGTCACTTTTTTCAGCGGGCCGTTGAACATGCCGAACATCTGCTGCATATAGGTGTTCACGTCGAAGGCCGCGTATTCCTCCGCGCCTTCCCGCACGGTGTCGGGCAGCTGGCGCACCCCCTGCATCTTGTCCACGCGGTAATGCTTGAGGCGTCCCTCGGTGTAAGCGATAAGATAATAATTGCCGTTTTCCCACACCAGCACCCAGGGGCTGACCTGATAGATCCGGCCGCCGTGGCGGGGCGCCATCTTTTTCTGCAGGTTCCAGTCGCAGTACTTGAACTGCACCTGCTGCCCCGCCGTGATGGCTGCGTGCAGCGCGTCCACGGTGTAGAGGATCTTTTCGTCGGTGCTCTTGATCCGGCCGCTGACCAGCACCTTGCGGTCCAGTTCCGCCTGCCGGTAACGGGAGGTGAACTGCCCCAGCTTGTCGATCAGCGTCTTGGATTTGCGCGCCGTGATAAACTTGCTGGCGTAAACGGCGTCTACCAGCAGTTTGAGTTCCGCGAGTTCAAACAGCGTTTCGGTCATATAATAACCGCCGCCCCGGCCCCGGAGCTGTACGATCTCGAAGGGGGTGCCGGGCAGATTGTTCAGCGTGTTCAGGTCGCCGTACACGCTCTTGCGCTCCGCCTCGATGCCCCGTTCGTTCAGTTTTTCCACCAGCTGCGGCACGCTCAGCGGGTGTTTTTCATCCGTTTCACGGATCAAGATTTCCAAAAGGACCAACAGTTTCTGTTTTTGACCTTCTTTGCGCGGCATGATACAGTTTCCTCCTGAATCACCATATGTAGTCCTATTATACACCCTGCAAGCCGGTTCAGCAAGTGTCGCGCCAGAGTTTACAAATATTATCCTTCCCGCGCCTTTCCCTGCAAGGGAAAAGCAGAAGCGCCGGCCTGGAAAGGCGCCGCCGCCAGCAGGCCCCCGTCAGGTACAAAAAACCGCCGCCCGGCGAAAACCGGGCGGCGGTGCAGTTTATACAGTTTGCAAAGGGGATCAGGCGTTGGCCTGGGAAGCAGCCACCGCGCAGGCGACGGTCATGCCGACCATCGGGTTGTTGCCGGCGCCGATCAGGCCCATCATCTCCACGTGCGCAGGCACGCTGGAAGAACCGGCGAACTGGGCGTCGCCGTGCATACGGCCCATGGAGTCGGTCAAGCCGTAGGAAGCAGGGCCGGCCGCCACGTTGTCGGGATGCAGGGTACGGCCCGTGCCGCCGCCGGACGCGACGGAGAAGTACTTCTTGCCGTTCTCGATGGCCCACTTCTTGTAGGTGCCCGCGACCAGGTGCTGGAAGCGGGTGGGGTTGGTGGAGTTGCCGGTGATGGAGACTTCCACGCCCTCCATCTTCATGATGGCAACGCCTTCCAGCACGTCGTTGGCGCCGTAGCACTTGACGGCCGCGCGCTCGCCCTCAGAATAGGGGATGGTGTTGACGACCTTGAGCTCGCCGGTCTTGAAGTCGTACTCGGTCTGCACGTAGGTAAAGCCGTTGATGCGGCTGATGATCATGGCGGCGTCTTTGCCCAGGCCGTTCAGGATGACGCGCAGGGGTTCCTTGCGGACCTTGTTGGCGGTGCGGGCGATGCCGATGGCGCCTTCGGCGGCGGCGAAGGACTCGTGGCCGGCCAGGAAGGCGAAGCAGTGGGTATCCTCATGCAGCAGCATGGCGCCCAGATTGCCGTGGCCCAGGCCGACCTGGCGCTACTCGGCAACGGAGCCGGGGACGGTGAAGGCTTCCAGGCCTTCGCCGATGGCGGCGGCGCACTCGGCGGCGCTCTTCAGGCCGCGCTTGACGGCGATGGCAGTGCCGAGGGTGTAGGCCCAGACGGCGTTGTCAAAGCAGATGGGCTGAATGCCGCGGATGATCTTGTCGCAGTCGATGCCCTTGGCCAGCAGCATTTCGTTGCAGGCATCCAGGCTTTCGAGGCCGTTGGCTTTCAGGCAGGCCTCGATCTTGGGCATACGGCGTTCCTGGGATTCAAAAGTTGCCATAGTGTTTGTTCCTCCCTCTCTTATTCTTCACGCGGGTCGATGTACTTGACAGCGCCCTGCTCAGCAGAGAAGCGGCCGTAGGTGCCGATGTTCTTCTCGTAGGCTTCCTTCGGGTCAACGCCGTGGCGGATGTCTTCCATCATCTTGCCCAGACGGACGAACTGGTAGCCGATGACCTGGTTGTCCTTGTCCAGCGCGGTCTTGAGGATGTAGCCCTCGGTCAGTTCGAGGTAACGAACGCCCTTGGCCTTGGTGGAGAAAATGGTGCCGGTCATGCTGCGCAGGCCTTTGCCCAGGTCGTCCAGGCCGGCGCCCACGGGCAGGCCGTTCTCAGAGAAAGCGGTCTGGCTGCGGCCGTAGACGATCTGCAGGAACAGTTCGCGCATGGCCACGTTGATGGCGTCGCACACCAGGTCGGTGTTCAGCGCCTCCAGGATGGTCTTGCCGGGCAGGATCTCGCCCGCCATGGCGGCAGAATGGGTCATGCCGGAGCAGCCGATGGTCTCCACCAGAGCTTCCTCGATGACGCCGTTCTTGATGTTCAGGCTGAGTTTGCAGGTACCCTGCTGAGGCGCGCACCAGCCCACACCGTGGGTATAGCCGCTGATATCCTCAATTTTATAGGCCTTGACCCACTCGCCCTCTTCGGGGATGGGCGCGGGACCGTGATGGGGCCCTTTTGTGATCGGGCACATGTTTTTGACCTGTGCGGAGTATTCGATCATAATTTTCTCTCCTTTGCATATTGTTAGGCTTTTCACAGCTACCTTCATTATAAAGGGTCAGATGGCTTTTTGCAATACGTTAGCGTCAACTAACTTCCATTTTTCCCCTTTAAAACAGGAAGCCGAAGATCACATGGGAAGCCGCACCGCAGCCTGCCATCATCAGGCAGGCCGCCAGCGCAGGCGGCCCCCACAGGCGCAGCAAGTCCTTTTGGGGCGCCGGTTCCGCGGGGCGTTTGCGCGCCCTGGCGTGACGGGGCGCTTTTTCGGGCTGCGGTTCCTCCTCCGGCGGCAGGCAGAAAACCTGCAGCAAGGCAAACAGCAGCATGATCTCGGGGAAGATCATGGACACGCGGATGGAAACCACCGCGTGGGCCAGATAACTGACCAGCGCCAGCGTGACCGGCGCCACGCCGGGGCGCAGCCAGTTGCGGGCCGCCCGGCGCAGGTGGCTGACGATGAACCACAGCCACGCCCCCAGCCCCAGGACGCCGGTGGTCAGCAGCTGTTCCAGGTATTCATTATGGGCCGCATAGAAGGTTTTCATGCGGGCGGTGAGGCCGCTGCCCGCCCACTCGACCATGGCGGTGTGCATCATGCCGGTGCCCACGCCGAACCACTTGCGCCACAGCGGCTGGTCCAGCCAGGTGCACCAGGTGATGCGCCAGGCCGTGCCGCGGCTGGTCCCCCAGTCGTCGTTGATGATGAGGATGTCGTCCAGCCGCCCCAGGCTGGGGAAACCCGGCCAGAAGTTGGCCAGCGCATAGAGCAGCAGCCCCGCCGTGACCAGCACGGCCGCCACCACGCGCCCGATCCGCCAGAGCGGGATCTCCCGCCTGCCCAGGCCGAAGCGCAGCAGCGCCCACAGCGCCGCGCACAGCACAAAACCGGCGGCCGCCACGCGTCCCAGCGCCGCCAGCATGGGGGTGCCGCCCTGGGTGTAGACGTGGTCGCGCATGTACTGCATCCAGCCTGCATGGAAGAAGAAGAACGCCCCCAGCACCGCCAGGCGGCGCACCGTCCGGGTGGTGAAGATCTTCTGGCACATCAGCACCAGCACCGCCGCGCCGATGCCCAGGGCCAGCCCCTCGGCGTCCACCACCGCCAGCGCCAGCCCGCCGAAAAAGGCCGGAACGCCGTAGAACAGCGTGTGGCGCGGCCCGCGGGCCACCAGGAAGGCGTAAAAGACCAGCGGCAGCGCGAAGGCCATGAACCCGGCGTTGAAGTTCTTCTGCCCCAGTGTGGAGAAGAACTGGGCGCGCTCGACGACGGCGGTATCCTCATAGGCGCCGATCAGGTCGATGTTGAAGATGTTGAGCACATACAGCACGGTGACCACGATGGTGGTGAGCCCCACGCAGAAGGTCAGGCCGTTGAGCAGCCCCTGCGGCGCAAAAGCCCGCACGGCCAGGTATCCGGCCGCCGTGAACAGTACCATCATGAAGCCGCCGTAGTAACCGCCCAGCCCCCACAGGGAGGCGACCGGCGACAGGGACAGCACGGTGGAGAGCAGCCCCGTAAGTACGAAGGCCCCCAGTGCCCAGAGCGAGGGGTCCCGCGCCCGCAGACGGCCCGGAGCCGGGCGCGCGCCCACGAGCGCCAGCGCCCCCAGCCAGGCACAGAATGCCCAGAACAGGGTGCATACCGCCGTGAACTTGACCACGCCCAGGTTGGAGAACTTGTCGATATATAAAGGATACAGGCACAGCGCCGCCAGCAAAAAAGCGGTAGCCGAGCGCGCAGCGATGTGCCGCAACTGGATCGTTTGCTGCATGGAGCCTCCTTGAAATACGGAACAAAGAAAATAACTTATATAGTTTACACGTTCCAAAGTGTTTTTTCAAGGTTTCGGCAAAGGTTTTACAAGTGCCGCACACAAAAGCCCCGCCAGGGCGCATCCCCCGGCCAGCCAGTGCCGCGCCCCCAGGGGCAGCGCCTGGCTGCCGATGTAGCTCAGCAAACTGCCGCCGCTCATGCCCAGCGCCAGGAATCCATAGTTGACCCCTGCGTGGCGCAGGCCGAACAGGTCGGTATTCCAGGCAGGCTGCACCGCCGCCCCGCCCGAATAGAAAAACGTCAGCAGCGCATAGGAAGCCAGCACCCACCAGCCGCCTGCAAAGGCAAACCACGCCGACCCGGCGGCCAGACCCAGATAGACGGCGTACAGCACCGGTTTGCGGCCGAACGTATCGCTGACCGCCGGGCACAGCAGCCGCCCTGCGGCGCTGGCCGCCGACCCCAGTACCACGCAGAAAGGCGCCGCCGGTTCCGGCAGGCCGCGGTCTGCGGCGATGGCCAGGATCTCGGGGCTGAACAGCAGCACCGGCGGCGCGCTGAGCGCCACCGCCGCCACGCAGAGTTTGTACTGCCGGGTGCGCAGCATCTGCCGCCAGTCCAGCCCCTGCGCCGGGGGCGCCGCCCGGTTGGAGGCGGGCGGGTCCTGCAAAAGAACCGCCCCGCCGCCGCAGACCAGCAGCATGAGCAGCCCCAGCGCCGCAAAACAGGCGCGGATGCCCCAGCGTCCGCCCACGCCCCGGACGAACAGCGTAAAAAACGCCCCCGAAAGCCCCATGGCCACCCCGGTCACGCCGGTGGCCCAGCCCTTGCGGTCCCGGTACCATTTCTGCGCGCAGGCCAGCACTGCCGGGGCCAGAAACGCGCTGCCCAGCCCCGCGGGCAGGCTGTACGCCAGCAGGAACAGCACCGCGTTGCCCGGCGGCGCCAAAGCCGCCGCCAGGAAGGCGCCGGCCAGCAGGGCCGTGCCCCACAGCCCCGCGCGGCGCGGGCCCCGCCGGTCCTGCAACAGACCGCCCGCCGCGCACCCCACCCCGTAGGCCGCCACCAGCAGCGCAAAGGCCAGCATGGCCTGCCCGCGCGACAGCCCGTACCCCTGCATAACCGGGCGCTGGAACACGCCCCAGGCCGACGGGATGCCGGTGAGCAGCTGCACGCCGGCCCCCGCCGCCAAAATGTATGGGCCGCGGTCCTGTTTTTCCATTCCGATCCCCTCCCCGTCCTTCCAGTATGGGCATTTTGCATTGACAAAATGCAGCGGGCCGTTTATCATGGATACCAGTATTGAGATAAGGAGTCCTTGCCGATGAAAACCCAGCCGTTGAAAGGCATGCGCGACCTGCTGCCCCGGGAGCAGGCGCTGCGCGACTATATCCAGGGCCAGATCCTGGCCACCTACCGCGCCGCCGGGTTCCAGCGCATCTCCACCCCCATCCTGGAGGACATGGAGAACCTGGACAAAAGCGACGGCGGCGACAACCTGAACCTGATCTTCAAAGTTCTCAAGCGCGGCGACAAGCTGGAAAAAGCGCTGGCCAGCGGCGACGAGAAGCAGCTTTCCGACATGGGGCTGCGGTACGACCTGACGCTGCCGCTCTCACGCTATTACGCCGCCCACCGCAATGAACTGCCCACCCCCTTCAAGGTCATCCAGACCGACCGCGTCTACCGCGCCGAACGCCCCCAGAAGGGCCGCCTGCGGGAGTTCGTGCAGTGCGACATCGACATACTGGGCGATTCCAGCCCCAACGCCGAGGTGGAGCTCATCGACGTGACGGCCCGCGCCCTGCTGGCCATCGGGTTCACCGGCTTCACGGTCCACGTCAACGACCGCCGCATCCTGCGCGCCATGCTGCAGAAAATGGGGTTCGCCGCCGGGGACCTGGATTCCGTCTGCGTCAGCTTCGATAAGCTGGACAAGATCGGCGCCGGCGGCGTCAAGGCCGAACTGGCAGAGAAGGGCTTCGCCCCCGAAGCCGTGGACGCGCTGGACCGTTTCCTGCGCGCCGGGGATTTCAGCCTGGAGGCCGTGGCCGCCCAGGTGGGCGACGAAACCCTCACCGCCGATCTGCGGTACGTGATCGCCACCAGCGGGAAGATCGCCGCCGGACGCTACGGCGTCGCCTACGCCCCCAGCCTGGTGCGCGGCCAGGGCTACTACACCGGCATGGTGTTTGAAGTAACCTGCCCGCAGTTCAGCGGCGCGGTGGCGGGCGGCGGCCGCTACGACAACATGGTGGGAAAATTCATCGGCCAGCAGGTCCCGGCCGTGGGCTTTTCCATCGGCTTTGAACGGGTCTGCGGCATCCTGCTGGAGCAGGATCATCAGATCCCCGGGGCCAAACAGCGTCTGGCGCTGCTCTACCTTCCGGAAGCCGACTTTGCCGCCGTGCTGCAGAAAGCGGAAACGCTGCGCGGCCGCTACGACGTGACCGTGCTGCCCCAGGCCAAAAAGCTGGGCAAGCAGTTCGGCACGCTGGAGGCCGCCGGGTATGACGCCGTGGCTTTTGCCGACAACGACGACCTGAAACTGCTGGGCCGGAAAGGCGAATAAAACTGCAAAGGCGCTTTGCTGCAAGCGCCCGCAAAAAACAGGCCGTTGGCTGTGCCGCCGGCCTGTTTTGCATTTTCAGGGCGCTGCGCCGCAGGCCCGGGCCCCATTTTTTTATTTTGTAGGCAAGCTGTAACCCACAGATCCGCTTTTATGTGATATAATGAAAAAAATTCCTCTGATCCGGGCCCTTTGCCGGCCCGCATGCGGAAAGGAGCCTGCCATGAAAAAGCGTGTTTCCCGCCTGGCGGCCTTCGTGCTGGCCGCCGCCCTGCTCACCGGCTGCGGCGCCGGCAACGGCGACGCCACTTCCGCTGCCGCCACCCAGGATATGATGAGCGCCGGTTCCCTGGAAGCCGGCGGGGCCGAGAGCGCCCTGCTGCCCGAGGACGCCTCCACCACCGAAAGCGCCCAGAAACTGATCTATAACGCCGACCTGACCATGGAGACCACCGACTTCGACACCGCGCAGGACGCGCTCCAGGCGGCGGTGGACGCCAACGGCGCCTGGCTGGAATACAGCGAGATGGACGGTTCGGCCGAGGACCAGGACCGGCGGCTGTACTACACGGTGCGGGTCCCGGTGGAGCACTACAGCGCCTTTCTGGACCAGGCCGGGCAGAGCGGCCGTGTGCTGAGCCTGAACGAGAGCGCCGAGGATGTGACCGCCAACTACATCGACGTGGAGGCGCGGATCGCCTCGCTGGAGGACCAGCGGGAGCGGCTGAACACCCTGGCCGACCAGGCCGAGACCACCGCCGATCTGCTGGAGATCGAGAGCCAGCTTTCCGACGTGCAGTATGAACTGGAAAGCTACACCCGGCAGCTGCGCGCCCTGGACGGGCAGATCACCTACTCCACCGTGAACGTCACCCTGCGGGAGGTCGCCACCCTGACCCCCACAGGCGTCACCTTCGTGGAACGGCTGGGGGACGCCTTCACCGGCGGCTGGAGCGGCTTTGTGGCCTTCCTGCAGGGATTGATCCTGACGCTGGTCTACCTGTGGCCGCTGCTTCTGCTCATTGCCGCGGTGGTCGTTGTGGTCCGCCGGGTGACCCGCCGCCACCGTGCCAACCACCCGAAGCCGCCCAAACCGCAAAAGCCCGGCAAGGGCGCGCCGCCCGCCTCCCCCACCGCTCCCACGGCCCCCGGCGCCGGCACTGCCTTGCCGGACGAACCTTCCGGCAAGGAGGAAGCGCCCAAACCCAAGTATTGAAATATAAAAGCGGAACCCCCGCATGATGCGGGGGTTCCACTTTTATATGAAAACAATTGATTTATTTTTTCTCAAACCGTTTACCCAGAATCAGCGTCGTCACAAAACCGATCACAACAGCAACCACCATAACAACCATGGAAACCATAACGTTGTAACTGGAACCGGCGGGATCAATGTAGGCAGGCAGGCTGATAAAACCTGGTGTCGAGATAACGTACTGGGTCATTCCCAGCAGACCCGCCAGCAGACCGCCAATACCACCACCGATCATGGCACCGATCAACGGATAGGTTTTCGGGAACAGCACCCCGTAAACACCCGGTTCGGTAATGCCGCACAGGGCAGTAACCCCGGCAGAAACACCAACAGATTTTTCTTCCACAGATTTAGCCATCAGAGCAGCCGCCAGGCAGGCACCACCCACAGCAACATTGGCCGGTGCCATGCCGGTACAGATCAACGGATCAGAATTGACTGCCGCCATCAACGCGAACACGACAGGATACGTGGCGTTGTTCATGCCAAAGAATACCATCAACGGCGTGGTGATACCAACGATCATGACCGCAAGTGGCGGCACAGCCTGATAGACAGCGTACACACCGTTGGCCAGTAATGTACCGGCCGTATTGCCGATAGGCCCCAGAACGATCAGCGTAACGGGCACGGTGACCAACATGGTGATCAACGGCACAAAAATCGTCTTCAGGAACACTGGGATGTACTTTTGCAAGAATTTATATACCACACTCATGAACAGAACGCCCAGAATGACCGGGAATACCGTTGAGTTATAGGTAACCGTCTGAATGGGGATGCCAAAGAAGTCCAATCCTTCAGCACCATTGATCGTGGAATACAACAGGATGGCACCCAGAAATGCACCCAGGAATCCATTGGATTTCAGGCGGCTGGCGGCCGCATAACCAATAAATACAGGCAGGAAATAAAAAGTCGCCTGGTTGATCGCATAAAAGACCGTATAAGTGCCCGACTCGGCAGAAACGCCGAATACCGTAGTCAACAGCGACAAAACCGCACCTGTCAGGCCGCCTGCCACCAGAACGGGGATCACTGGGCTGAAGGTACCGCCGATAAAAGACAGGATCGCATTCATCACGTTGCCATGGTGCTGCGCCATATCAACCGCTGCCGCTTCCGCATCTTCTACAGTTCCGCCCGCCTTGATCCCTTCAAATTTTTGAATCTCCGCATACAGGTCCGGTACATCCTGCCCAATCACGATCTGGTATTCGCCGTTCTGCAAAATCACGTTCAGTACGCCGGGCACAGCCTTTACACCGTCCGTATCAAACCGCGACGGATCGCGCAGTACCAACCGCAGACGGGTCATGCAGTGGGTCGCACTTACGATGTTGCTTTCACCACCGGCTTTTTCCACGATGCCCTTCGCCATGGCGCCGTAATTCTTTTTAACCATTATTTCAGCATCTCCTTTCCCCAATCCCTGCCGTTAGAACGGATCAGCTTGGAATACCAATAGAACGAGTCTTTGGGAATTCGCTTCATCGACAGTTCTTCCACGCTCGCAGCAGCATTCTGTTCTTCGTCCGTGGTGTCGATATAGACCAACCCGTAACGTTTGGCCATGCCGTTGCCCGTGGACAGTAGATCCGTGAAGGACCAAGGATTGTACGCAATGACCTGGCAGCCATCCTCAATGGCCAGCCCCAGTTGATAGATATGGTTGCGCAGATATTCGATGCGCTCAGGATCATGTACTTTTCCATCTGCATCCTTGCTCTCGTGGGCCCCATAGCCGTTTTCGGTGATCATCATCGGCAGATGATAGTGGTCCCACAGATACCGCAGTTCATATCGCAGGCAGACGGGATCGATCTCCCAATCCCAGTCATTATACTCCACATAAGGATTGCGGGTCAGCGCATACCGGCCGGGTTCCACCGGGAACACGATCTGGCCCTTTACACCGTTTTTATTCAGCAGATAATCCTGCTGCTTCGCATCGTGGGGTGCGTACTTTCCTACGTTGCTGCGATAGCAGTTGACCGCAATAAAGTCGATTTTTGCGCTCTTCATCAGTTCTTCGTCACCGGGGCGGATGTCCGGATCAATATCGTTTTCGGCCCAGTAATGTTTGATGAAGTTGCTGTATTCCCCATACACATCGGTATCGATCCATAGCTTTTCAGTGAATTCCTCCGCGTTCATTGCTGCGATCTGATCTTCCGGGCGGCAGGTCTCCGGGTAGATGGGAACACATCCCGGTACCGGGCCGATCTTGCCTCCCTCAACCATTTCATGGCAGGCGTTGACCGCCTTAGCATGGCACAGATTCATGATGTGATTGATCTTCCACTGATCGCGGAACCAATCTTTACAGCCCTTGCTGACCCCCAGCCAATGGCCATAGCAAATCTGCATATTCTGTTCATTGATCGCCAGCCAGTATTTTACCCGGTCGCCAAAGTTTTCAAAGCAGACACGGCAGTAATGGTCGAAAGCATCGATGATTGCACGATTTTTCCATCCTCCCAGTTCCTCATCGACCCACACCGGCATATCGTAGTGGTACAATGTAACGATCGGTGTGATATTGTGCGCCACAAGTTCATCAATCAGAGCATTGTAGAACGCGATACCTTCCGGGTTCACCTTGCCGTCGGACTTCGGGATGATACGCGACCAAGAGAGTGAGAAGCGGTAGCTGGAAAAACCGCACTCTGCCATCAACGCCACATCTTCTTTAAAATGGTGATAGTGATCTGCCGCGTAGGAATTGTCGGCAAACGGCTTCTTCGTTTTGGAGTTCAAGTCGATGATCGCCGGCGTGCGCCCACCTTCCGCTACAGCGCCTTCCACCTGCCAGGCCGCGCTGGAAGCGCCCCACATAAAGTCCTTCGGGAAACGGGGATCATGGTTGTAGTACATGTTGCATATCCTCCTGTTATTTGTGTCCCGCCCGGCCGTCGCACAAGCGGTACGTTTTGTCGTGCGCACGCTGTTTTGATTACGGTTTTATGATAGCATACCCAAAAAGGAAAATGGGGTTCGCATAGCGAACCCCATTTGTACACCTTTACAAATAACAAGCCGTTCTTTTGAGCAATACAACCAGTGTTTTCGTCATTCCAACCGTTTTTGCACCCGGTTTTTGGTATTTTCCAACAAGGACGGTTCCGAAAACGGACCCTGCTGCCGCCCATTATCCAGATACTTCTGCACATAGCAACTGTACAGGATATCAAAAAAATAATTTGTTCCATACTGGGAGTACACGGTCCTTGCATTTGCATTGTCTTTTTCGCTGAGATAGATCACCTGATCGTACATCGCCCAGAAACACCGGTCGTGATTGACCGTGATCAACACCTTGCAGGCCGCAGTTTTGCGCACCAACGGTTCCATGACTGTTGCAAAATTTCCCGTCACCGAGACCGTCAACAGCAGATCCTGTTCTGTCAGATCCTGTAAATACCCAGGAATATTCTGGGCGTCGGTCACAATGAGTACCAGCTTTCCCATCACGACCATCGATTGCTGAAACCCGCGGGCTGTCATACCGGAAAAATCCGATGTGAACAGCACCACGTTCCTGCTGGCATGGATCTGTTCAGCCAATCTATTCAGCACTGTAGGTGTAATCAGACGGTTGATTTCCTCCATCATCTCTGTGATCTGCTGCGAAAGGTAGTCCTTGTACTGCGGCCGCGCGCCATATCCAATAAAGTAGTTGCACTGGCGTTTCCATTCTTCCGCTTCCGCCTTGATATCAGAAAAATTGTCAAATCCGATCGACTGACAAAAGCGCCGTATCCCGGAACGGGAAACAAAACATGCATCCGCCACATCATAGATGTTCAGTTCTTTCAGTTGATCAAAATGGTACAGGAAATATTGCGCCAGAACATAATATGGGTCCCCCGGCTCACTCTCATTCATGACCGCCAACAACGCGGTCATCAGGCTGAAGGCTGTTCTTTTCATTATGATCCCCCTCCCCCTTACAAAATCCAAAGCAACCCCCGCGCGAATCCTGCGTGGGGGTTGCTGCAATCATTCTTTTTCCGGCAGGGTCAGCGCGATGGAAAGATCCGCCAGCTGCTTTTCGTCCACCACGTCGGGCGCGCCGCTCATGGGCTCGCCGGCATTCTGCACCTTGGGGAAGGCGATCACGTCGCGGATGGAATCCCGTCCCAGCATCAGCATCACCAGGCGGTCCAGGCCGTAGGCCATGCCGCCATGCGGCGGCGCGCCGTACTTGTAGGCGTCCATCAGGAAGCCGAAGCTGGCGCGGGCCTTCTCCTCGGTAAAACCCAGGGCGCGGAACATGCGGTCCTGCAGTTCCGGGTCGTTGATACGCATGGAACCGCCGCCCAGTTCGACGCCGTTGAGCACGATGTCGTAAGCCACGGCATGGCAGGCGCCGGGGTCGCTTTCGATCTTGTCCAGATCCTCGGCCTTGGGCAGCGTGAAGGGGTGGTGCATGGCCATCCAGCGGCCTTCCTGCTCGCTGTACTCGAACAGCGGGAAGTCCACCACCCACAGGAAGTTGAACTTGCCGGGGTCGATCAGCCCGTGCTTGCGCGCGATGTCCAGGCGCACCTGGCCCAGCGCCGTGCAGGCCTTGACCCAGCTTGCGTCGCTGACCAGCAGCAGCACGTCGCCGGTCTCGGCGCCCAGCGCCGCGTACAAGGCAGCCTTTTCCGCCTCGGTCAGGAACTTTTCAAAGCTGGAGGAGGTGCCCTCGGCCGTCAGGCGGCTGTAAGCCAGGCCCTTGGCGCCGTAGGTCCTGGCGACTTCGCCCAGTTTGTCGATGTTCTTGCGGGTCAGCTTGTCGGCCAGGCCCCTGGCGTTGATGGCGCGGATGCTGCCGCCCGCCTCCACCACGACGGCGAAGGGCTTGAACTCCGTATGGGCGAACACCTCGGTGACATCCTGGATCTCCAGCCCGAAACGGGTGTCCGGCTTGTCGGAGCCGAAGCGGCTCATGGCCTCGTTCCAGGGCATGCGCACGAAGGGCGTGGCCAGGTCGATGCCCAGCACTTCTTTCCACAGACGCTTGAGCAGGCCCTCGTTCATCGTGATCACATCGTCCTGGGTGACGAAGGACATCTCCTCGTCCACCTGGGTGAACTCCGGCTGGCGGTCGGCGCGCAGGTCCTCGTCCCGGTAGCAGCGGGCGATCTGGAAGTAACGGTCGAAGCCGGACAGCATCAGGATCTGCTTGTAGAGCTGCGGGCTCTGGGGCAGGGCATAGAAGTGGCCCGGCTGCACGCGGCTGGGCACCAGGTAGTCACGGGCGCCCTCCGGCGTGGACTTGATGAGGGTCGGGGTCTCAATCTCGGTAAAATGATTGTCGCAGAAATAGCTGCGGATGATCTGCATGATCTTGCTGCGCAGCACGATGGGCTCGTGCATCGAAGGACGGCGCAGGTCCAGATACCGATAGCGCAGGCGCAGGTCGTCGTTGACGTTGATCCCGTCGCGGATCTCGAACGGCGGGGTCTGGGCTTCGCTGAGCACCCGCAGTTCGCTGACGTACAGTTCCACGTCGCCGGTGGCGATCTTGTCGGTCTTGGCGGCGCGTTCCCGCAGTTTGCCGCGGCAGATCACCACGTACTCGCTCTTGAGGGTCTCCGCCTTCGTGAAGACCTCCTTCGGCGTATCTTCATCGAATACCAGCTGCAGCAGGCCGGTGGTGTCGCGCAGGTCGGCAAAAATGATGCCGCCTTTGTCGCGCGCGCGGGCGATGGAGCCGCAGACGGTCATCTCCTGCCCGGCATCGGCCAGGGTGACCTCACCGCAGTAGCGGGTGCGGCGCAGGTTGCCCAAAGTTTCCATATTTCCAATCCCCTTTGCAATTTTAGCAATGCAGCAATGTTTTGTCGCCGCATTTTCTTGTTCCGGGTCAATTATACCGCGCCCTCTGCCGTTTGACAAGGGCAGCCGGACGGAAAGCTTCGGATTTTCTCAGATTTCTCTGCCAAACCATATTGACAAGCGGGAAAACCGCTGTTATAATATTAAGGCTGTAAACACGCAGCGCCGTATGTGCCCGTAGCTCAGTTGGTAGAGCATCTGACTTTTAATCAGAGGGTCCAGGATTCGAGTTCCTGCGGGCGCACCAGAATACCACGTATCTACTGCATTTTTGCGGAACGGTATGTGGTATTTTTTGTTGCATCCGCCACCTTCGCTTCAAAATGAAAAAACGGCTGGAAAACCGGGGCGCAGCAGAGTATAATGACAGAAGCTGCCTGCCGGACGGTCCCCATCGTCCGTGCAGGTGAAGATCCGCCGCACCAAACCAGGAGGACAAGCGATATGACCGATCCGAAACGAACCATCCGCAGTGCGCTGCGGTATCTGCGCGTGTGCGGCAAATGGCTGGCGCTGGCCGTGCTGGCCGGGTGCCTGACCGGGCCGCTGGGGGCTGCCTTCGGCCTGGCGCTGAACTGGGCCAACGCCCTGCGCGGCGAGCAGGGCCGGCTGCTGTTCCTGCTGCCGCTGGGCGGCCTGGCCATCGTCTTTTTGTACCGGCACTTCGACCCCGGCGGCGGTTCCACCAACCAGGTCTTTGCCGCGGTGCGGGAACGCAGGCTGCTGCCGCTGTGCGCGGCGCCGCTGATCTTCTTCTCCACCGTAGTCACCCATCTGCTGGGCGGCTCCAGCGGGCGGGAGGGCGCGGCCCTGTTGCTGGGCGGCTCGGTGCTGGGGCCCTTCGGCCGTCTGTTCAAGCTGGACCCCCGGGGCTGCCGCCTGCTGACCATGTGCGGCATGGCGGGGGCGTTTTCCGCCATCTTCGGCACGCCGCTGGCCGCCACCGTTTTTGTGATCGAGGTCATCAACGTCGGCTCCATGCAGTATGCGGCGCTGCTGCCGTGCCTGGTCTCGGCCCTGCTGGGGGTCTGGATCAGCGGCCGCATGGGCCTGGCCCCCACGGCTTTTACGCTGGATGTTTCCGCTGCGGCGGACCCGGTCACCCTGCTGCGGGTGCTGGCGCTGGGCGTGCTGCTGGCAGGGCTGAGCATCGTGTTCTGCGCCGCCCTGCATGCCGCCTCCCGGCTATACGCACGGTATCTGCCCAACCCCTATCTGCGCATTGCCGTGGGCGGCGTCCTGGTCGTAGCCCTGACCCTGCTGCTGGGCACCACCGACTACAACGGCGCCGGCAGCGCCGTCATCGCCGCCGCCATTGCCGGACAGGCCCTGCCCTGGGCCTTCGCCCTCAAGATCCTGTTCACCGCCCTGACGCTGGGCGCCGGGTACAAGGGCGGCGAGATCGTACCCATTTTCTTCACCGGGGCCACCTTCGGCTGCGCCGTGGCGCCGCTGCTGGGGCTGCCCGCGCCGCTGGGCGCCGCGCTGGGCATGGTGGCGCTGTTCTGTGGATGCACCAACAGCCCGCTGGCGTCCATCTGCCTGGGGTTGGAAGTGTTCGGCGGCCAGTGCCTGCCGCTGTTCGCGCTGGCGTGCGCGGTGTCCTACATGCTGTCCAGCTATTTCAGCCTGTACCATGAGCAGCACTTCTTCCATTCCAAACTGCGGATCGGCAAAGTGCAGCAGCTGGACGGCCGCTGGGCCGAGGAGGGGGACGCCGGCGCCCCGGTCTGAGTGTGCACGGGCGGCCCTGCCGCCCCCGCAGAAAACGAGTTGTCGCGCGGCGGCGGGCGTGCTATAATAAGCTGTTACCATTCAGAAAAGGAGGGCGGCCATGGACGCCTTGCAGCATATCACCGGCCTGGTGCGCAAAGCCGTACAGGACTATGAAATGATCGCGCCCGGCGACCGCATCCTGGTGGGGGTCTCCGGCGGGAAGGACAGTGTAGTCCTCACGGTGGCGCTGGCCCGGCTGCGCGCCTACCTGGGCGTGCCCTTCACCCTGCAGGCGGTGACGCTGGACCCCTGCTTCGGCGGGGTGGAGACCGACTATGGCCCCCTGCAGGCCCTGTTCGCCGCCGAGGACGTGCCCTATGAGGTGCGCCGCACCGACATCGGCCCCGTGGTGTTCGATTACCGGCGGGAGTCCAACCCCTGCGCGCTGTGCGCCAAGCTGCGGCGCGGCACCCTGCACACGGCGGCCCAGGAACTCGGCTGCAACAAGGTGGCCCTGGGCCACCACCTGGACGACGCGGTGGAGACCTTTTATATGAACCTCTGGCGGGAAGGGCGCATCGGCTGTTTTTCGCCGGTGACCTGGCTGTCCCGCCGGGACCTGACGATGATCCGCCCGCTGCTGCTGGCCACTGAGAGCGAAGTATCCTCGGCCGTCCGGCGCGCCGGGCTGCCCGTTATCAAGAGCCGCTGCCCCGCCGACGGCGTGACCGTGCGGGAGGAAACCAAACAGTTCGTGCGGGAGGCCAGCCGCAAGGACCCGGCGTTCCGCCAAAAGACGCTGCACGCCCTGCAGCAGAGCGGCATTGACGGCTGGCGGCCCCTGCACACGGGCAGAAAGAAGGAGTGGGCCCCATGAGCGACGGCATTTTGGAAAAGCACTGCTGGGCGGAGATCGACCTGGACGCCCTGCGGCAAAACTTCGCCTTTATCCGGCAGACGGTGGGCGGGCCGGTCTGCGCCGTGGTCAAAGCGGACGCTTACGGCCACGGCGACGCCGTCGTGGCCCGGGTCCTGCAGCAGGAAGGGGCCGCCGCCTTTGCAGTGAGCTGCCTGGGCGAAGCCAAACGGCTGCGCCGCCACGGCGTCACGGTGCCGGTGCTGATCCTGGGGTACGCCGACCCGGACCAGGCCCCCGCGCTGGCGCGGGAGGACATCGCCACCACCTGCTTTTCCACCGAGTACGCCGCCGCCCTGTCCCGGGCGGCGCAGCGGGCGGGCGTGCGGGTCAAGGTCCACCTTAAAGTGGACACCGGCATGGGCCGCCTGGGCTTCCCGGCGCAGCAGGACTGGCGCGCCGTGGTACGGGAACTGGAAGCGCTCTACCGCCTGCCGGGGCTGGAGATCTGCGGGATCTTCCAGCATTTTGCCGAGGCCGACAGCCTGCAGCCCGAAGCCGTGGCCTACACCGACGCCCAGTATGCGCTGTTCCGCAAAGTGGTGGACCGCCTGCAGGCCGACGGATACGATACCGGCGTCGTCCACTGCGCCAACTCGGCGGCCCAGATGCGCCGCCCCGAATGGCGCCTGGGCATGGCCCGCGCGGGGATCATCCTGTACGGCCTGGACCCCAGCGAGGAACTGCACTTCCCCGCCCTGCGGCCGGTCATGACGCTGAAATGCCTGGTGACCTTTGTGAAGGACCTGCTGCCCGGCCAGAGCGTGAGTTACGGCTGCACCTTCACCGCCCAAAAGCCCATGCGGGTGGCCACCGTCTGCGTGGGCTACGCCGACGGGTACCCGCGGGTGCTCTCGGGCAGCCAGGGGCAGGGGCGTATGCTGGTGAACGGCCGCCCCGCGCCGGTGCTGGGGCGCGTCTGCATGGACCAGACGCTGCTGGACGTGACCGATATTCCCGGCGTGGCGATGGGCGACGAAGTGACGGTCTTTGGGCCGGGGGGCGGCGACACCGCCGCCGACGTTGCCCGCAAGGCGGGCACCATTCCCTATGAGATCGTCTGCGGCATCACCCGGCGGGTGCCCCGCGTTTACCTGCAAGACGGAAAAATCTGCAAGATCTGCAACAATTTGGAGGAAACCTGATGGCTCGTGATACGATCCGCAATTTTTGCATCATCGCCCACATCGACCACGGCAAATCCACGCTGTCGGACCGCATGCTGGAACTGACCGACAGCGTGGATAAACGCACGATGACCGACCAGGTGCTGGATGATATGGACATCGAGAAGGAGCGCGGCATCACCATCAAGGCCCGCGCCGTCACCATGCGCTACAAGGCGGACGACGGTCAGACCTATGAACTCAACCTGATCGACACGCCGGGCCATGTGGACTTCCAGTACGAGGTCAGCCGCAGCCTGGCCGCCTGCGAAGGCGCGGTGCTGGTGGTGGACGCCAGCCAGGGCGTGGAAGCCCAGACCCTGGCCAACTGCTACCTGGCGCTGGATCACGACCTGGAAGTGGTGCCGATCCTGAACAAGATCGACCTGCCCAGCGCCGACCCCGACGCCGTGGCCAAAGAGGTGGAGGACGTGATCGGCCTGCCCTGCATGGAAGCGCCCCGGGTCTCGGCCAAGCTGGGCGTAGGCATCAAGGACGTGCTGGAATCCGTCGTGAAAGAGATCCCGGCCCCCGCAGGCGACCCCGAAGCGCCGCTGAAAGCGCTGATCTTCGACTCCATCTACGACAGCTACAAGGGCGTCATCGTCTACGTGCGCGTGTTCGAGGGCGCCGTGTGCCCCGGCGACACCATCCGCCTGATGAGCACCGGCGCCGAGTTCCAGCTGGTGGAGGTGGGCCATATGGGCGCCACCAGCCTGACCCCCTGCGACAAGCTGGAAGCCGGCGAGGTGGGCTACCTGACCGCCAGCATCAAGACCGTGCGGGACACCCGCGTGGGCGATACCGTCACTTCGGCCGCGCGCCCCACGGCGGAACCGCTGCCCGGTTTCCGCACCGTGACGCCGATGGTGTTCTGCGGCATCTACCCTGCCGACGGCGCCGACTACCCCGACCTGAAGGACGCGCTGGAAAAACTGCAGCTCAACGACGCGTCGCTGACTTTTGAACCCGAGACCAGCGCCGCCCTGGGCTTCGGCTTCCGCTGCGGGTTCCTGGGGCTCCTGCACATGGAGATCATCACCGAGCGGCTGGAACGGGAGTTCGACCTTGACCTCATCACCACCACCCCCGGCGTCCAGTACCGGCTGACGATGACCGACGGCACGGTGGAGATCATCGACAACCCCGCCGCCTACCCGGACCCCACCCGCATCGTCAAGCAGGAGGAGCCCTTCGTCAACGCCCACATCTACACCCCCAACGACTATGTGGGCCCGCTGATGGACCTTTGCCAGTCCAAGCGCGGCGTGCTGGTGGACATGAAATATATGGACGAGACCCGCGTGGACCTGCACTACCAGCTGCCTCTGGGGGAGATCGTCTACGATTTCTTCGATGCCATCAAGTCCCGCAGCCGCGGCTACGCCAGCTACGACTACGAGTGGGAGGGCTGGCACGAAAGCAAACTGGTGCGGCTGGATTTCCTGCTCAACGGCGACCCGGTGGACGCACTCTCGATGATCGTATTTTCGGACAATGCCTACGCCAAGGGCCGCCGCATCTGCGAGAAACTGAAGGAAAACATCCCCCGTGCGCTGTTCGAGATCCCCATCCAGGCGGCGGTGGGCGGCAAGATCATCGCCCGCGAGACCGTCAAGGCCATGCGCAAGGACGTGCTGGCCAAGTGCTACGGCGGCGACATCACCCGCAAGAAGAAGCTGCTGGAAAAGCAGAAGGAAGGCAAAAAGAAGATGCGCAAACTGGGCAGCGTGACCCTGCCCAGCGAAGCCTTCACCGCCGTGCTCAAGCTGGATTCGGATTCCTGATCCACGTTCTGTGCCCCGCAAACCAAAAGCAGCAGGCCCGAAGGCCTGCTGCTTTTTTGCTGCTTACCTTGCTTATATTTCGGCGTCCGGCTGCTGGCCGTCGTGGGCCTTCCACTGGCAGGGACCCAGCTGGAGATCGCTGAACAAGGCGGTGAAGCGGGAATCCTCCGGCGAACAGGCATAGACGCCGAAGCGGATGCGCCCGCCGCCCTCCAGCAGGTGGCAAATGCGCATCTGGGTAAAGTCCTGCCCGTCCCGGGAACACTCGATGCAGTAGTCGTCCTCCCGGCGGCTCAGACGGTACCACATGGTCTTGACCGACGTGTCAATGGCCGTGGTGGCCCAGTCGGAGTAGCCATGGTTGGTCACCACGCTGCCCAGGTGCTGGTAGCGGTCGTTTTCATATTCCACCGAGGCTTTGAGCCAGTTCTCGCTGTCCAGGTAGAGCGCCACGCCGCACTGGTCGAACCGGTGATGGCTTTGGGAAAAATCCGTCCGCACGGTAAAGCTGAAATAGCGCTCCTCCGTCTCTATCTGGAACACCGGCGCGCTGTCGTTGCGGAAATGGTAGTACGTCCGCTGCCACAGGTCCGTGTGCGGGTCGGTGGTGATGGCCAGGGTCCCCCCTTCCGCCTTCCACCGGGAGGGCTCCCTCGTCCATACAAACTGCTTCCAATCCATAGCGCGTTCCCCTTTCGCTGTTGCGGTCCTGCGCAGGCAGCCGCCTGCATGATTTCACTTTACCCCACACATTGGCCCTTGTCAACCGCCGGGAAATAGTATACAATAAAAAAACACTAAAAATTTGGGGTGCGATTTATGGCAGAAGAAAAATTTTCCAACTTTTTGACGGAGATCATCGACGCCGACCTGGCCGAAGGCAAGGTCGACACCGTGCATACCCGTTTTCCGCCGGAACCCAACGGCTATCTGCATATCGGTTCGGCCAAGGCGATCTTCATCAACTACACCATCGCCAAACACTACGGCGGCCTGTTCAATCTGCGCTTTGACGACACCAACCCCGCCCGTGAGGACGACGAATATGTGCAGAGCATCCTGCAGGACCTGCACTGGCTGGGCGCGGACCCCAACGGCGGCATTTTCTACGGCAGCGACTATTTTGAAAAGTGCTACGAATATGCCGAACAGCTGATCCGGGAGGGCAAAGCCTATGTGGACGACCTGACCCGGGAAGAAATGCAGGAGTACCGGGGCAGCGACGCGGGCAAGCCCAGCCGCCCCAGCC
>DXBF01000061.1 GCA_019116705.1 Candidatus Gemmiger avistercoris | reverse complement strand
AGCCAGTGGATGCTGAAAATCACCGAGTACGCCCAGCGGCTCATTGACGACCTGGACCTGGTGGACTACCCCGAGCGGGTGAAGACCCAGCAGAAGAACTGGATCGGCCGCTCCACCGGCGCGGAGGTGGACTTCGACACTACCGCCGGAGACAAGCTGACCGTGTACACCACCCGCCCCGACACCCTCTACGGCGCCACCTACATGGTGGTGTCCCCGGAGCACCCCTATTTGGAGAAGTGGGCGGACAAGCTGCAAAACCTGGAGGAAATCAAGGCCTATCAGGAGCAGGCTGCCCGCAAGTCCGACTTTGAGCGCACCGAGGTGGCCAAGGAAAAGACCGGCGTCAAGCTGCAGGGCGTGTCCGCCATCAACCCCCTGACCGGCAGGGAAATCCCCATCTTTATCTCCGACTATGTGCTGGTGTCCTACGGCACCGGCGCCATCATGGCTGTGCCTGCCCACGACACCCGGGACTGGGAGTTCGCCAAGAAGTTCGGCCTGCCCATCATCGAGGTGGTGAAGGGCGGCGACGTGGAGAAGGAGGCCTTCACCGACTGCGAAACCGGCATCATGGTCAACTCCGGCATTTTGGACGGCCTGACCGTGGAGGAGGCCAAGAAGCGCATCACCCAGTATCTGGAGGAGAAAGGCATCGGCCACGCCAAGGTGAACTACAAGCTGCGGGACTGGGTGTTCTCCCGCCAGCGGTACTGGGGCGAGCCCATCCCCGTGGTGTACTGCGAAAAGTGCGGCTGGGTGCCCCTGCCGGAGAGCGAGCTGCCCTTGCAGCTGCCCGAGGTCAAGTCCTACGAGCCCACGGACAACGGGGAATCCCCCCTGGCCCACATGACCGACTGGGTGAACACCACCTGCCCCCACTGCGGCGGCCCCGCCAAGCGGGAGACGGACACCATGCCCCAGTGGGCCGGTTCCTCCTGGTATTTCCTGCGGTATATGGACCCCCACAACGACGAAGCTTTCGCTTCCCCGGAGGCACTGAAGTACTGGTCTCCCATCGACTGGTACAACGGCGGCATGGAGCACACCACCCTGCACCTGCTGTACAGCCGGTTCTGGCATAAGTTCCTCTACGACATCGGCGTGGTGCCCACCAAGGAACCCTACCAGAAGCGCACCAGCCACGGCATGATTCTGGGCCTCAACCCCCATGCCTATGAAAACCTGCCCGACGCCGAGCGCAAGCGCCTGCTGGCCGAGTTCGGCAGTGAGAAGGCCGCCCGCGCCCATCTGGTGGAGCAGTACGGCGAAATGGCCGAACACCCCATCGTCAAGATGAGCAAATCCCTGGGCAACGTGGTCAACCCCGACGACGTGGTGAACGAGTACGGCGCCGACACCCTGCGCCTGTACGAGATGTTCATCGGCGACTTTGAGAAGGCCGCCCCCTGGAACACCTCCTCCATCAAGGGCTGCAAGCGCTTCCTGGACAAGATCTGGAACCTGAGCGAAAAGCTGCTGGACGGCGACGGCGTCCGCCCCGAACTGGAAGCCGTGGCCAACCGCACCATCAAGAAGGTGGGCGAGGACATCGACGCCCTCAAGGCCAACACCGCCATCGCCCAGCTGATGATCTACGTCAACGCCCTCAGCGACCACGGCGGCGCCACCCGCGCCGAGTATGAGGTCCTGCTGCAGCTGCTCAACCCCTTCGCGCCCCATATGACCGAGGAACTGTGGCAGCAGCTGGGCCACACCGAACAGCTGGCCTACCACCCCTGGCCGTCCTACGACGAAGCCAAGTGCGTGGAACAGACCATCGAGATCGCCGTGCAGGTCAACGGCAAAGTCAAGGCCCGCATCCGGGTGCCCGCCGCCATCGAGCAGGCCGACGCCATCGCCCGCGCCAAGGAGGAACCCGCAGTGGCCGAAGCCATCGCCGGCAAGACCATCGCCAAGGAGATCTACGTCAAGGGCAAACTGGTCAACATTGCCGTCAAGGGCTGAGCCGCACGCGGCAACACAGCCCCCGGGGCTTGCGGCAAGCCGCCCGGGACTGCCATATGCATTAAGCGCGCCCTGTGTTGCTTCCAACGCAGGGCGCGCTTTTTTGTGCAGGGGCGCACCTGCGGTGGGCCTGTCATTTTCCGGCACCGGCGGGACCTGCCTGCGTTTACATTGCCGGGGTTTCATGGTATAATAATTTCACTTTTATGTAACTTTTTCGGAAAGCAGGATGTTGCCATGCTCATCAGTCTGATCGTACCCTGTTATAATGAAGAGGAAGCCATGCCGCTGTTTTACCGGGAGGCCAGCCGCGTGGCGGCCGAAATGGAAAAGAGCCACGGCGCACAGTTTGAGTTCGTCTTTATCGACGACGGCTCCCGCGACGGCACGCTGCGGGTGGCGCGGGAACTGCATGCCCGGGACCCCCGGGTGCGGTATGTCTCTTTCAGCCGCAACTTCGGCAAGGAGGCGGGCATCTATGCCGGGCTACAGGCGGCCCGCGGCGACTATGTAGCCACCATGGACGCCGACCTGCAGGACCCGCCCGCGCTGCTGCCCGCCATGCTGGACACCCTGCTCGGCGGCGAGTATGACTGCGCCGCCACCCGCCGCACCACCCGCAAGGGGGAGCCGCCGCTGCGCAGCTGGTTCGCCAGAAAATTTTACCAGATCATCAACAAAATGTCGGATACCGAGATCGTGGACGGCGCGCGGGATTTCCGCCTGATGAGCCGCAAGATGGTGGACGCGGTGCTCAGCATGGCGGAGTACAACCGCTTCAGCAAGGGCATCTTCAGCTGGGTGGGTTTCAGGACCAAATGGTTCGACTATGAGAACATCGAGCGGGTCGCCGGGACGACCAAGTGGAATTTCTGGGGCCTGTTCAAATACTCCATCGAGGGCATCGTGGGCTTCTCCACCACGCCGCTGCTCATCGCGGCGGGGGTCGGGGTGCTGTTCTGCGTGCTGGCGTTTATCGGCATCCTCTTCGTCGTTATCCGGGCGCTGGCTTTCGGCGACCCCACTTCCGGCTGGCCCAGCCTGGTCTGCATCATCCTGCTGTGCAGCGGCGTGCAGCTTTTCTGCACCGGCATCGTGGGCGAGTACCTGGCCAAAACCTACCTGGAGGTCAAGCACCGCCCCATCTACATCGTAGCCGAAACGGAGGAGGAAACGCGGAAGTGACGGCGAAAGGGGCCTGCCATGCGTGATATGACCAAGGGTGCCCCGCTGGGGCACCTCTTCTTTTACGCGGTGCCGCTGCTGCTGGGCAACTGGCTGCAGCTGGCCTACAATGCGGTGGATTCCATCATTGCCGGGCGGTTCATCGGGCAGGACGCGCTGGCCGCCGAGGGCGTGGCCGGGCCGGTGATGAACCTGGTGATCCTGGCCATCAGCGGGCTGTGTATCGGCGCCGGGGTGCTCATGAGCGAGGCGTTCGGCGCGGGCAAGACCGAAGCCCTGCGGGAGACGCTGGCCACCACGCTGCTGTTCGGTGCGGGGCTCTGCTGCGCCGTGGCGCTGGCGGGGACCCTGCTGGCGCCCTGGGTGCTGCGGGCGCTGGCGGTGCCGGAATCCATTTTTGCTATCACCGGCGCGTACCTGCGCATCACTTTTTTGGGCGCGCCGTTCACTTTCTTCTACAATGCGCTGGCGGCGGGGCTCAAGAGCGTGGGGGATTCCAGGACCCCACTCAAATTCCTGGCGTTTTCCGCCCTGCTCAACGCCGCGCTGGATCTGGTTTTGATCGGCGGGCTGGGCTTCGGCATCGTGTGCAGCGCCGTGACCACCGTGGCGGCCGAGGCCGCCAGCGCCCTGATGGCGGCGGTCTACATGGCGCGGCGGGTGCCGCAGCTCTGCCCTGCGCGCGGCAGCTGGCGTATCCGCCCGGCGCTGCTGGGGCGCATTTTGCAGTACGGTGCGGTCACAGCTTTGCAGCAGGCGGTGCAGCCCATCTGCAAGGTGCTGATCCAGGGGCAGGTCAACGCCCTGGGGGTGGAGGCCATCGCGGCGTTCAACGCCGTCACCCGGGTGGATGATTTCGCCTTCACGCCGGAACAGAGCATCGCCAGCGCCATCACCACCTACATCGCCCAGAACCGCGGCGCGCACCGGCCGGAACGCATCCGGCACGGTTTCGCGGCCGGGCTGCGGCTGGAACTGGGGTACTGGGTGCTGGTGGGCGCGCTGGTGGCCGGGCTGCGCACGCCGCTGGTGGCGCTTTTTGTCAGCGGCGAGGGCGCGGACCGGGTCGTTGCGCTCGGCAGCGAGTACCTGGGGCGCATGGCGCTGTTCTACGCCCTGCCCGCGCTGACCAACGGCTTCCAGGGCTTCTACCGCGGCATGGGCAAGATGGCCACGACCCTCCTCGGCACCTGCCTGCAGGCGGGGCTGCGGGCGCTGGGGGCCGCCGTGCTGGCGCCCCGGGTGGGGCTTGCCGGCGTCGCCTGGGCCTGCGCCTTCGGCTGGTGCGTCATGCTGCTGTTCGAGGCGCCCTACTATTTCTACACCTGCAAAAAGATGCAGCTGCGGTAAACGAAGATCCCGGCGGGAATTTCCCGCCGGGATCTTTGCCTATCGCTGTAAAATTTATGCCAAACCGATCAACAGCCCCACGGCGTGTACCAGGAAAGCCACCACCCAGGCGATGGCGCACTGGGCGAAAGCCACCCCGGCGGCGGCGCGGGCGCTGCCCATCTCCCGCCGGACGGCGGCGATGGCGGCCACGCAGGGCGTGTACAGCAGGGTGAACACCAGGAACACCACCGCCGTGAAGGGGGTGAACAGGCTGGACAGCGCTGCGGTGCTGCCGCCCAGCAGCACCGTCAAGGTGCTGACCACGCTCTCCTTGGCGGTAAAACCGGTGATCAGTGCGGTGGAAACGCGCCAGTCCCCGAAGCCCAGCGGCGCGAAGATGGGCGCGATCAGCGACCCCACCATGGCCAGCAGGCTGCTGTCCGGCGTGGCGGCCACGTTCAGGCGGGCGTCGAAGGTCTGCAGGAACCAGATGATGACCGTTGCCACAAAGATGATGGTGAACGCGCGCTGCACAAAGTCGCGGGCTTTCTCCCAGATCAGCTGGGCCACGCTGCGGGCGCTGGGCAGCCGGTAGTTGGGCAGTTCCATCACAAAAGGCACCGGCTCGCCGTGGAAGCGGGTGTGTTTGAGCAGGAACGCATACAGGATGCCGCAGAGGATGCCGAACAGGTACAGGAAGATCATCACCGGCGCGCGCCAGGCCACCGGGAAGAACGCCGCCGTGAACAGCGCGTAGATGGGCAGCTTGGCCGAACAGCTCATGAAGGGCGTCAGCAGGATGGTCATGCGGCGGTCCCGGTCGCTGGACAGGGTGCGGGTGGCCATGATGGCGGGCACCGAACAGCCGAACCCGATGAGCATGGGCACGAAACTGCGGCCCGAAAGGCCGATGCGGCGCAGCAGTTTGTCCATGACGAAGGCCACGCGGGCCATGTAGCCGGTATCTTCCAGGATGGAGAGGAAGAAGAACAGCGTCACGATGGTGGGCAGGAAACTCAGCACGCTGCCCACACCGGCAAAGATGCCGTCAATGACCAGCGAGTGGACCACCGGGTTGATCTCGTAGGCGGCCAGCGCGCCGTCCACCAGGCCGGTGAGCGCGTCGATGCCCAGGGTCATCCAGTCGGACAGCAGCGCCCCGATGACGCCGAAGGTCAGCCAGAACACCAGCGCGATGATGCCCACGAAGCAGGGCAGGGCGGTGTACTTGCCGGTGAGGATGCGGTCGATGGCCACGCTGCGCTTGTGCTCGCGGCTTTCCCCGGGCTTGACCACCGTTTCGGCGCAGAGTTTTTCAATAAAGGTAAAGCGCATGTCGGCCAGGGCGGCTTCCCGGTCCAGGCCGGTCTCGCTCTCCAGCTCGGTGATGGAGTGGCCCAGCATCTCTTTTTCGTTCTGGTCCAGGTCCAGCGCTTCCAGGATCGGCCCGTCGCCCTCCACCAGCTTGGTGGAAGCGAACCGCAGGGGCAGCCCGGCGGCGGCCGCGTGGTCTTCGATCAGGTGGGCCACGGCGTGGATGCAGCGGTGCACCGCGCCGCGGGGGTCGTCGGCGTCCGCCCCGGCGGTGCAGAAGTCGATGCGTCCCGGCAGTTCCCGGTAGCGGGCCACATGCAGCGCGTGGTCGATCAGTTCGTCGATGCCCTCGTTCCGCGCGGCGGAGATGGGCACCACCGGGATGCCCAGGGCGTTTTCCAGTTCGTTGACCAGGATGGTGCCGCCGTTGGCGCGCACCTCGTCCATCATGTTCAGGGCCAGCACCATGGGGATCTGCAGTTCCATCAGCTGCATCGTTAGGTAGAGGTTGCGCTCGATGTTGGAGGCGTCCACGATGTTGATGATGCCGTTGGGTTTCTGCTGCAAAATGAAGTCCCGGGTCACGATCTCCTCGCTGGAATACGGCGACAGGGAATAGATGCCCGGCAGGTCGGTGACGGTGGCCTCGCTGTGGCCGCGGATCACGCCGTCCTTGCGGTCCACCGTCACGCCGGGGAAATTGCCCACGTGCTGGTTGGAACCCGTCAGCTGGTTGAACAGGGTGGTCTTGCCGCAGTTCTGGTTGCCCGCCAGCGCAAAGGTGAGCGGCGCGCCCTTGGCGATGGGCGGCCCCGCTTTGCGGGTGTGGTAGCTGGCCGCGCTGCCCAGTTCGCCCACGCCGGGGTGGGGGATGGGGGCGTGCCGCTCTTCGCTGCGGGCGGCGCGGTCAGTGTCGTGCACGTTCTCCACTGTGATCTTGGCCGCGTCGTCCAGCCGCAGGGTCAATTCATAGCCGCGCAGTTCCACTTCAATGGGGTCGCCCATGGGGGCCACCTTGCGCAGCGTCACTTCCGTGCCGGGGGTCAGCCCCATGTCCAGCAGGTGGTGGCGCAGTTCCCCCGTGCCGCCTACCGTGCGGATCAGGGCGTCCTGCCCGATCTTCAATTCCGCTAATGTCATATACTTCCCGACCTCCCGGCTGCCTTTCGCAGTCCGAAAAATAAAAAATCCAACCGAAAAAAGTGTAGCACGGGGGCGGGGCGATGTCAATGCGGCATGAAAAACAGCGCCTGGTTTTTCCAAGCGCCGTTGTAAAACAGAAGCAGTTACTGCAAAAATACCCGCAGCAGCTTGTCTTTCAGGCTGCTGTAGGGCTGGTAGCGCACCGGCATGTCCATCCAGGTCTTTTTGTCCACCATGCTGCGCAGGTGGCTGAACGCCTCAAAGCCGGTGCGGCCGTGGTAGCCGCCCATGCCGCTCTCTCCCACGCCGCCAAAGGGCATGGCGCTGGTGGCCAGGTGGATGATGGTATCGTTCAGGCAGCCGCCGCCAAAGTGGCAGCGGTCCAGCACCCGGCGCTGCACGGCCTTGTCCTCGCTGAACAGGTAGAGGGCCAGCGGGTGGGGCCGGGCTTCGATCCCGGCCAGGGCCGCGTCCAGGTCGGTGTAGGTCAGCACCGGCAGGATGGGGCCGAAGATCTCCTCGCCCATGACGGCGTCCTCCCAGGTCACGTCCTGCATCACCGTGGGGGCGATGCGCCGGGCGGCCTCGTCCCCCGTGCCGCCGCAGATCACCTTGGCCGGGTCGATCAGGCCCATCAGGCGCTGGTAGTGCTTGGCGTTGATGATCTTGCCGTAATCCGGGTTCTGCAGCGGGTCGGCCCCGTACTGGGCTGTGATCTCCTGCCGGATGGCGGCCACCAGTTCGTCGCGGATGGCGGCGTCGCACAGGATGTAGTCGGGGGCCACGCAGGTCTGGCCGCAGTTCAGGTACTTGCCGAACACGATACGCTTGGCAGCCAGCTTGATCTTGGCGGTCTTTTCCACGATGCAGGGGCTTTTTCCGCCCAGTTCCAGCACGGCGGGGGTCAGGTGCTCGGCGGCGCAGCGCAGCACCTCCTTGCCCACGGCCTTGCTGCCGGTGAAAAAGATCATGTCGAATTTCTGGTGCAGCAGGGCCTGGTTCTCGGCCCTGCCGCCGGTGACTACGCTGACCAGTTCGGGCGGGAAACACTCGCCCAGGATCTGCTGCAGCGCCGCAGCGCTGGCAGGGGCGTAGGCGCTGGGCTTGACCACCACGGTATTGCCCGCGGCCAGCGCGTCGATCAGCGGGTCCAGCGTCAGCATGACCGGGTAGTTCCAGGGGCTCATGATGAGCACCGTGCCGTAGGGCGACGGCGAACGGAAGCTGCGGGCCGCAAACTGGGCCAGCGGCGTGGGCACCGTGCGGTCGCGCATCAGCCTGCGCAGGTTGCGGATCATCCAGCTGGCTTCCGAGAGGGTCAGCCCCGTCTCGCACATGTAACTCTCATAGTCTGATTTGCCCAGGTCCTCCCGCAGCGCGCGGGCGAGGTCGGCTTCATGGCGCTGCAGGGCGTCTTTCAGCTTTTTCAGGGCCGCCAGACGCGCCGCATAGGGCAGGGTGTGACCGGCGGCAAAATATTCACGCTGCCGTGTCAGAATGTTCCGGATCTCCAGTTCGGTCATCGGTGGCTACCTCCTGCACTTTCTTGTACATCTCCGCCAGTTGATCGGGGCCCCACAGCACCGGCACCGGGTACAGCGGGTTGGCCTCGTGGTCCGCATAACGCGCCAGCTGGGGGATGTCCTCGCTGCGGATGCCGGGCAGCGTTTCGGGAATGTCCATGGCGGCGTTCATCCCCTCGATGCAGGCGATGAAGCTCTCGGCGGCTTCCCGGTCGCTGGCGGCGTCGCTCACGCCCGCCGCGCGGGCCAGCCGGGCCAGTTTCTTCCAGGCGGCGGGGCCGTAGGCGCGCAGCACCACGGGCAGCAGCACGCTGTTGGCCAGACCGTGGGCGATGCCGTAGCGCCCGCCCAGGCTGTGGGCCACGGCGTGCACATAGCCCACGTAGCTTTTGGTGAAGGCCGTGCCCGCCAGATAGGCGGCCCGCAGCATGTTGGCGCGGGCTTCCCGGTCATGGCCGTTGAAATAGGCTTCCGGCAGGTTGGCAAAGACCAGCCGCACGGCTTCCACCGCAGCGGCGCGGGTGCCCCGGGTGGTGGAACGGCCAATGTAGGCTTCCACCGCGTGGGTCAGGGCGTCCATGCCGGTGGTGGCGGTCAGCTGGGGCGGCAGCCCCAGGGTCACGTCGGGGTCCAGCACGGCGTAGTGGGGGATCAGCGAAAAATCGTTGATGGGATATTTATGGCGGGTCTTTTCGTCGGTGATGACGGCGGCCAGCGTGGTCTCGCTGCCGGTGCCCGCCGTGGTGGGCACCGCGATCAGCAGCGGCAGGCGGCGCATCACGTGCAGCAGGCCCTCCATGCGGTTCAGCGCCTTTTTGGGCCGCACGATGCGCGCGCCCAGCGCCTTGGCGCAGTCCATGGAGGAACCGCCGCCGAAGGCGATCAGCCCCTGGCAGCCCTGTTCCAGATAGAGGGCGCGGGCTTCCTCCACGTTGGCGACGGTGGGGTTGGCGACGGTGCGGTCATATACCACGCAGCGGATGCCGGCCGCCTTGAGCAGCGCTTCCAGATGCGCGGTCAGGCCCAGCCCGTGGACCCCCGCGTCGGTCACCAGCATGACGCAGCCAATGCCATGGCTGCGCAGCACCTCCGCCACGCCGCCCACACCGTGGATCAGCTGCGGCTCCCGGTAGGGCAAAAACGGCAGCGCGAGACGCATGCCGGTCTGAAAGACCCGGCAGTAGACCTTTTTCAAAACGTTCACTTGCACTCATCCCTTCCCATAACGAACGTCTTTGTTAAGAATAAGACGGATCAGGCCTGGATGTCAAGTAAAAGTTTAGGTAAATATCCTGAGATTTTTGTGAAAAACGACGGCCTGTCGAACAACTGTGTAAAGACGCCTCTCAGACACCGCCGCTGCCCGGGCGCAGCCCGTAGTCCTGCAGGCAGCGGAGCAGCCCGTCGCGGGTGGTGTCGAAGCAGAGCCCGGCGGCACGGGCCTTGCGGGTGTCCATGGCCAGGCAGCGCTCCCAGGCGGCGGCTTCCAGGCGGGGCGCGGCCCCCAGCAGGGCGCAGAACGCCTGGGCGGTGGTGAACATGTCGGTGTCGTTTTCGCTGCCGAAGTTGTACACTCCGCCCGGCAGCGAAAGGGCGGGCAGCAGGTTCTGCACGGCCTGGCGCACATAGGTCACGCCGCGGTAGTCCCGGCGGGAAAAGGTCAGCGCCTGCCCCTGCAGGGCTGCGCGCACCAGGTTCAGCGGCAGGTTGCCGCGCACCGGCAGCCCGTAGCAGGGCAGGTCGTACATCCAGGTGGCGCGCAGGCAGACCGCCTGGGGCAGCAGGTCGAGCACCCGCTGCTCCGCCAACAGCTTGTGGCGGCCATAGACGTTGGCAGGCTGCAGCGGGGCGTCCTCGTCCCGGGGACTGCACCCGGGCAGCCCGGTGTAGACCTGGTCGGAACTGAACAGCACCAGTCCGGCGCCTGCCGTCCGGGCGGCCCGGGCCAGCCAGACGGGGACCTCCACGTTGGCGCGGAAGGACTCCTCCGGGTGGGCTTCACAGTAGCCGGTGTCGGACAGCGCCGCCGTATGCAGCACGCAGTCCGGCTGGACCTGCTGCACGAACCGCAGCACGTCCTCTTCCGCCGCCTGCGCCAGCATGCCGCGGGGAAAAGCCGTCAGTTTCCACTGGGCGCGCAGCTGCTGCAGGATGCGGGACCCCACAAAACCGCCGGCCCCGGTGACAAGGACCCGTTTCATACAAAGACCTCCTTGGTGCGGGCCAGCGGCCCGGTCGCTGTCAGTGTACCACATTTTTCCGCGTTTGAACAGGGAATTTGTGTCGCGCCAGACGGGAAAAAACCGGCGGGTCCTGTCCCATTTTGACGCATAGCGGGGCGGGGCGCCGCATACGCTGGGGCAGGGGGTGGGGAACATGTTGGAGATCCTGAGCCTGTTTTTGCAGGCTGCTGCCGGGCATGTGCTGTACCTGGCGCTGCATCTGGAGAGCGGGTCCTTCCCGCGGCCGCTTTCGCCGGGAAAGGAACGGGAGGCATTTGCCGTGCTGCGCGCCGGGGGACCGGGCGCGGCGGCGGCCCGGGACCGCCTGATCCGCCATAACCTGCGGCTGGTGGCCCATGTGACCAAGAAATACTATGCGGCTGCAGCGGCCCAGGATGACCTGATCTCCATCGGGACCATCGGGCTCATCAAGGCGGTGGATACCTTCGACCCGTCGCGGGCCAGCAAGTTTTCCAGCTATGCCAGCCGCTGCATCGAAAACGAACTGCGTATGGAACTGCGGCGCACCCGGAGGGAAGGCGCACAGGTCTCGCTGCAGGAACCGCTGGAAGGCGGCGGGCAGCTGACGCTGGCCGATACCCTGCCCGATCCGGCTGTAATGGAGGACGACTGCGAACGCCGGGTGGAGGCGGAGCGCCTGCGCAGGCTGATCCGCACGCTGCCGGAGCGGGAGCGCTGCCTGATCACCTGGCGCTATGGGCTGGACGGCGCGCCGCCCCGGACCCAGCAGCAGGTGGCGGCGCGGCTGGGGGTGAGCCGCAGCTATGTTTCAAGGCTGGAAAAACGGGTCGTCACGCAGTTGGCGCAGCGCTGGCAGAATGAGTAAAAAATCCATGTTTCGAGGGGGCTGCACACCGGCCGGAAGGCCGCAAATCAGGAGTATGTTGCCGGGAAGGCGGCAATTTCCGAGAAATGAGGGAAAACAAAAAATCGTTGTATCGAAAAAATAGAAACTGTATTTGACAGGTGACAAAACTATGAAGAATGTAAAATTATTATTAAAAAGCGAGAAGAAATGGAAAAAATAGTGCAGAATGCATTGACATTTCGGTGCAAAGAAGATACTATCATTAGTATTATGAGAGCGAGGGGGAATCAAGCGTCGTGCATCTGACAAAAAGTGAACAGCAGATCATGGGGATCTTCTGGAAGGCGGACCATCCGATGGCACAAACGGAGGTAGTCTCCACCTGCGTGGACCGCAAGTGGAAAGAACGCTCCATCTTTTCCATGCTGAACAGCCTGATGGAGAAAGGGGTGCTCAAAGAATCCGGGTTTGTGCGCAGCGGCAAGACCTATGCGCGCACCTTTGAACCTGCCATGTCCCATGCGGAGTACCTGGCGGTCCTGATCGCCGCGCAGCTGCCTGTGAACGAATACCCGGCCCTGCTGCAGGCTCTGCTGCGCAACGCGGACGTTACGCCGGAACTGCAGAAGGAACTGCGCGCCGTCCTGCGGGAAACCTGTCACTGATCCTGAAAAACGCCCATCGCCTGCAGGCGATGGGCGTTTTTAAGTAACGGGTCAGCGGATCATGCCGCTGGCGGCGATGGCGGCCACGGCCTGCCGGATCTGTTCCACCGGCATGGTCAGCGCAAAACGGACGTAACCTTCCCCGCTGGGGCCAAAGCTGGAACCCGGCGTGCAGATCACGCCGGCTTTTTCGATCAGTTCCAGGCAGAAGGCCATGCTGTCCGTGTATCCGGCCGGGAGGGGCGCCCAGACGAACATGCTGCCGTGGCTGTCGGGCACATCCCAGCCGATGGCCCGCAGGCCGCCGCACAGGGCGTCCCGGCGGCGCTGGTATTCGGCGCACTGGCGCTGTACGCCGTCCAGCGGGCCGGTCAGGGCGGCGATGGCGGCTTTCTGCACCGGCAGGAACATGCCGAAGTCGATCTGGGTGCGCAGCTTTTTGCAGGCGGCCACCACGTCGGGGCGGCCTACCAGGAAGCTGATGCGGGCGCCCGTCACGTTGAAGCTCTTGCTCAGGCTGAAAAATTCCACGGCGCACTCCTCGGCGCCCGGCGTATTGAACACGCTGTTGCCGCGGGCGCCGTCGAAGATGATGTCGCTGTAGGCGTTGTCGTGGACCAGCAGGATGTCGTACTTGCGGCAGAAGGCCACGATCCCGGCATACAGTTCCGGCGTGCCCACGCTGCCTACGGGGTTGGCGGGCAGGCTGACCAGCATCAGCTTGGCGGCGCGGGCCACTTCCTCGGGAATGGAGGAAACGTCCGGCAGAAAATGGTTCTCTTTGGTCAGGCGGTAGTACCAGGGTTTGGCGCCGCCCAGCAGGCAGCCGGTCATAAAGACGGGGTAGCAGGGGTCGGGCAGCAGCGCCACGTCGCCGTCGTTGCACAGCGTCAGGCCCAGGTGCCCGATGCCGTCCTGGCTGCCGGAAAAGCTCATGACCCGGTCCGGCGTGATCCCCTCCACGCCGAAGCGGCGTTTGTAATAGGCGCAGACGGCCTCCAGCAGTTCCGGCAGGTCCCGCAGGCTGTATTTCCAGTTCTCATCCTGCTGCGCAGCTTCCACAAGGGCCTGCTTGATGTGGGGAGCGGGAGGAAAATCCGGCGTGCCCACGCTCAGATTATACAAATGGCGGCCCTCCGCTTCCAGAGCGACCTTTTTATCGTTCAGGGCGGCGAAGATCTCGGGCCCGAACAACTCCAACCGATGGGAAAATTCCATGCCAAAAACCTCGTTTCCAAAGTAAGGATACAGTTTATTATACCCCCGCTCCCGCCGCCTTGCAAGTCCTGCCGGATCATGGTATGATCTTGAAACAGGGGCAGGCACGCGGGAAGCGGGGCGCTGCAGAACAGGAAGAAGGCGGACGATGATGGAAAAAAACGACCGGCTGGCGGCAGCGTATCTGCTGATCGGGGTGTCGGCGGCGGGGCGGGCCCTGCTGGCCATGCCCGACGGGACCCAGATCCAGGAACTCTCGCTCACGGTATTGGCGGTGGTGGGGTATCTGCTGCTCTGCCGCCGCACCGTGCGGCCGCTGCTGTGCGGCGCGGGGCAGCTGGCGCTGGAGCTGATCCTCTGCGGCAGCCAGACCGGCGGTGCCTGGGCCTGGCTGCTGCCGCTGCTGCGGGCGGCGGACCTGTGGCTGCTGTGGCTCTCCGCTTTCTGGATGCTGCGCCAGGCCGGGCAGCCTGCCCGGGCCATGCCCGCGGCGGCCGCGGTGCCGCTGGCCGTGTACAGCGTCGCCCACTGCCTGCCGTCCCTGGCGGCGGTGGCCTCGGCCTCCTTCGTGGTCTTCAGCGTGATCCTGCTGTGGTACGCGGTGCTGATGCTCCGCGCCTACAGCGGCGCGCGGGGCAAGCCGTAAAAGACCGTGCCGCAAGGGACTTTTTTCGCCCTGCGCGGTTGTGAAACCGGCGCAGATATGGTATACTTTTTTATATGCAGGCGTGCGGAAAACACCGGGCGACGCCTGCGGGGCGCTGCGGAAGCGCCGGGAAACGAATTGGGAAAGAAGGTCTTTACTATGATCCCTTTCAACGTCCCTCCCTGCGTGGGGGATGAACTGGACTACGTCAAACAGGCCATCGACTCGCACAAGATCTGCGGCGACGGGGCCTTTACCAAAAAGTGCAACGCCTGGCTGGAGGAACGTTTCGGCGCGCAGAAGGTGCTGCTGACCACCAGCGGCACCACGGCGCTGGATATGGCCATGCTGCTCTGCGGCCTGCAGCCGGGGGACGAGGTGATCCTGCCCAGCTATACCTTTTCCAGCACCGCCACTTCCGCCGTGCTGGCGGGGGCCAAACTGGTGTTCGTGGACGTGCGCCCCGACACCATGAACATCGACGAGACGAAGATCGAAGCGGCCATCACCGACCGCACCAAAGTCATCATGGTCGTGCATTACGCGGGCGTCGCCTGCGAGATGGATACCATCCTGGACATCGCCCGCCGCCACGGCCTGAAGGTGGTGGAGGACGCGGCGCAGGGCGTGATGAGCAGCTACAAGGGCCGGGCGCTGGGTACCATCGGCGACTTCGGCTGTTATTCCTTCCACGAAACGAAAAACTACTCCATGGGCGAGGGCGGCGCGCTGGTCATCAACGACCCCGCCTGCAACGAACGGGCCGAGATCCTGCGGGAAAAAGGCACCAACCGGGCCAAGTTCTTCCGCGGCCAGGTGGACAAGTACACCTGGGTGGATTTCGGCGACAGTTACCTGCCCAGCGAACTGAACGCCGCCTACCTGTGGGCGCAGCTGCTCCATGCGGACGAGATCAACGACGACCGCATGCGCACCTGGAACGCCTACCGGGAAGCTTTCCAGCCTCTGGCGGACGCCGGAAAGGTGGAACTGCCGGTGATCCCCGAGGGGTGCGTCCACAACGCCCACATGTTCTATATCAAGTGCAAGGACCTGGAGGAGCGCACCGCGCTGATCCGCTACCTGAAAGAACATGACATCCTGGCGGTGTTCCATTACATCCCGCTGCACTCCGCCCCGGCGGGGCGCAAGTTCGGCCGCTTCGACGGGGAGGACCTTTACACCACGAAGGAGAGCGAGCGCCTGGTGCGTCTGCCGCTCTACTACGGCCTGACCGAGACCGACCGCGCGCAGGTCATCCGGCATGTTCTGGCGTTCTACGGGGCGTAAGCGGGCGTGGCTGGGCGCCGCCGCCGTGGCGGCAGCGGCGCTGGCGTTCCTGATCGGCTGCGAATGGCTCCTGTACGGCGTGCCGGTCACCGGCATCTACCTGCCCGCCAGTTCCTGGAGCGACGAGGTCGTTTACAGCAAACAGCTGGCCGCCGTCGTGCAGTACGGCGCGCCCCAGGGGTATTTCGGTTTCAATGAGTCCCATGCGGAACTCGGCACCTTTGCGGCCTGGGGGCCGGCGGTCTTTTGGGTCTACGCCCTGCCGGGGCTGCTGTTCCGGGGGCAGAACGCCTTTATCTGGTGCAACCTGTTCTTTGCCGTGGCCGGGTGGCTGGCCTTTGCCCGGGCGGCGCGGCTGCGGGTTTGGCAGCAGGCGGTGTTTGCCGCGGCGCTGGCCTGCCTGAACGCGCCCATCCGGTATATTTTCTCCGCCTTGCAGGAGCCGCTGCACTATGCCCTGGTGCTGGCGGTCACCGGCACGGCGGTGCTGGTGCGCCGCAGCGGGCGGCGGCCCGCCTGGGCGGCGCTGGGGCTTTTATGCGCCGTGGCCACGCTGGTGCGGCCCTACAACGCCGTGCTCTGGCTCTACCCGCTGGCGCTGGCCTGGCCCCGGCGGCGCGCTGTGCTGGGCTGTCTGGCGGGAGCGGGCGCTTCGCTGGCGGGCACGCTGTTTTTGATGGCGAAATGCTACGCGCCCTATTTCTTTACCAATGTGGATACGGCGCCTTTGCAGATGCTGGCGCACCTGCAGGTGCTTTCGGCGGTAAAATATACCGCCCAAAAGCTGCTGGCCGCTTTCACCCAGGTGGGGCAGGAGGTCGCCGGTTCGCTGGCCGGGCAGGGGGGCGGCTATTACCTGGCCTTTTTCCTGCTGCTGGCGGTGACGCTGGCCTGCCTAGCCTGGGACGCCTGGAAAAAGCGGCCGCTTTTCTGGAAAGGCTGCGCCGCGGCTGCCGCCGTGGTGATCTTTCTGGCATTGATGCTGATGTACCGCACCACCGAGGCGGCCCGCCACACGCTGGTGCTGGACCTGCTGCTGCTGGCCGCGCTGGTGCTGGAAAGCCCCCGGGCTGCGGCGGGCACGGCGGGGGCCGCGGCGGTGCTGGCAGCGGCCGGCGTGCTGGCCCTGACCGCCAACGGCGGCTTCGGCATGCCGGGGTACCACGCGGCGATCGACGGGGAACTCACCGCGCTGCACAGCGCGCTGGCGGACAGCCAGCAGATGGTGGAGAGCAGCGACCCCTGGGACCATACCCTCGCCTATTCCTTTGGCGACAGCGCCCACGTGGGCATGCTGTACGCCGCGCCCGACGGCATGGGCCTGCAATTCGATGAAGTGGACTACCTGCTGGACCCGGAACACGAGATCCATGCCCGCTACATGATGACGGGCGCGGGCAGCGAACTGGAGCAGCGGCTGCTGGCGGAAGGCTGGACGCTGCTGTTCCAGGGCCGGTATGCCACCGTATACGAACGTTCGTGAGAGGGGAATTTTTTATGGAAAAACTTCCGTGCATTACCGGTGAGCGCGTAGTACTCCGTCCCATCACCGATGGGGATACGGACCATATTGTGACTTGGCGCAACACACCGTCTGTCATGCAGAACTTTATCTTCCGGCAGCAGTTTACCCCCGAAATGCACCGCAACTGGCTGGCCACAAAAGTGGCTACCGGGCAGGTGGTGCAGTATATCATTGTGGATAAGGCAGAGGACCGCCCGGTGGGTTCGGTCTACTTCCGCGACATCGACCCCGTCAACCACAGCGCCGAGTATGGCATCTTCATCGGCGAGGAGGACGCCCGGGGCCAGGGCTTTGGCAGCGAGACCGCCCGCCTGTTCACCGAATTCGGCTTTGCCCGCCTGGGGCTGCACCGCATCAGCCTGCGGCTCTTGGAGGAGAACCTCCCCGCCCGCCGCAGCTATGAAAAGGCCGGATTTGTGCAGGAGGGTATCTTCCACGATATGGTGATGCTGGACGGTCAGTATCGCGATGTGGTGTTTATGGCAAAGCTGGCTCCGGTGGCGCAACAGGAGGAAAGTCTGTGAATCGCCCTGTGAATTTTTGTAAAAAATGGCTGCAAAAGACCCCCAACGCGCTGCTCTGCGTTTTGGGGGCAGTCCTGTTTTTGTTGGTGTTTTATACGCTGGCTTTCCGGACGCCCCTCAACCAGATCTGGCTGGCCCCCAACATGGACAACGACGAGGTTTTCTACAACCGGCAGGTTGTCAGCGTTATTTCCAAGGGCGGCCCCCAGGGGTATTTCGGGTACGAGGAAAGCCACGCGGATCTGGGCAATTACGGCACCTGGGGCCCGTTTCTGATCTGGCTGTATGCATTGCCGGGATTTATCTTCGGCAGCAGTGTCAATACCATGCTGTGGTGCAATATCTTTTTCACCGTGGCGGGCATGGCGGTGTTTGCAAGGGCGGCGCGCCTTTCGGTCTGGCAGCAGATCGTGTTTCTGCTGGGAACCGTCTGCCTCTGGCGGCCCCTGAGCGCGGCTTTCGGCGGATCGTCGGAACCGCTGCACTATGGGCTGCTCTTGCTGCTGATCGGCGCTACGATGTCTTTGAAGCGGCATTTTTCTGCCGGCTGGTTTGCGGCGGCGTTGGCGGCATGTGCACTGGAAACCATATGCCGGCCTTATGCGCTGCTGTTTTTTGTGTTCCCCGTTGTGGCCGTGTGGCCTGTGGTGCGCCGGCGGCGGCTCTGTTTTGGCGTGGCGGCGGTCAGTTTCGGAACAGCACTGTTTTCCATGGCAAAACTGGCGGCGCCTTATTTCAGTGACGGCGGGATCGATTTCACCGCCGTTCAGATGGCTCTCCAGGGGGACCCCATGGGCGGGATTTGGTACGAACTCCAGGACGCCGGTGCGCTGCTGCAAAGAATATGGACTTGGGACATCCTGCCTACGCTGCAGGGGGACCCCCAATATGTGGGCACCGCCTGCGTTATGTTCGCGGTCATGTTCCTGGTGAGCATCGGCCTCCTGATCTATGACATCTGCCGTGGACGACAGATCCGGTGGAAGGTCTGCCTGCTGGTTTGTGTGGGTATTGTGGCCCTGGCCCTGCTGTTCCTGTATGATCTGAACGCACGGCATCTGGTGGAACTTTGTGTGCTGATGCTGGCGGTCTGGATGATAGAGGATGCGGGGAAAGGGGTGGTCTGGCTGCCGGTGATCGCCCTGGCCCTGCTGCCCCTCAATATGACCCGCAGCAGCCTGTCCACCTGGTTCCCCGAAATGGGGTACCAGATCACGGCGGTGGAAGAGGCACTGACCGAGAGGGTGGAGTCCCGGGATTCGGACGACCCCTGGGACCATACGCTGGCCTACTCTTATGCGGACGATGTCTTTCATGGGTATCTGTATGCCGTTCCTGCCGGCATGGGCATCCAGTTTGACCATAATACCTATCTGGCAGATCCGGATAAGGCAATTCTGTCCCGCTACGCTATGGTGGGCCATGGCGGGGAAGCCGAGGCCCGGCTGCTGCAGGACGGCTGGCAGGAAGTGATCTCCACCCAGGACCTAGTGGTGTATGAACGGCCGGATGCCGCGGCCTAAAAGGAGAGAACAAAACAATGCAGAAAATTTCCTATGTGATCCCCTGCTACCGGTCGGAGCATACGCTGCCCGATGTGGTGGCGGAGATCACCGCCAAAATGAAGACGCTGCCCCGGTACAGCTATGAGATCATCCTCGTCAACGACTGCTCGCCCGACGATACCATCGGCACGATCCGGCGGCTGGTGGCGGCGGACGCCCATGTGCAGGGCGTGGACCTGGCCCGCAATTTCGGGCAGCACGCTGCGCTGATGGCCGGGTTCCACCAGTGCAGCGGCGACGTCATCGTCTGCCTGGACGACGACGGCCAGACCCCGGCGGACGAGGTGGACCGCCTGCTGGAGCGGATCGAGGCCGGGTACGACGTGGTCTATGCCCGGTACGACAACAAAAAGCAGGCGGGCTGGCGCAACCTGGGCAGCTGGGTCAACAGCAAAATGACCGAGATCATGCTGGACAAGCCCGCCGAACTGGTGGTCAACAGTTATTTTGCCGCCCGGCGTTTCGTGGTGGATGAAATGCTGCGCTACGAGCACTGCTACCCCTATGTGATCGGCCTGGTGCTGCGCACCACCAAGAACATCTGCAACGTGCCGGTACATCACCGCGCCCGGGAGGAAGGCCGCTCCGGCTACACGCTGGGCAAGCTGCTGAGTCTGTGGATGAACGGCTTCACGTCCTTTTCGGTCAAGCCGCTGCGCATCGCCACCTACTTCGGCACGCTGTCGGCGCTGGCCGGGTTTCTCTATCTGATCTTCATCGTTATCAACCATTTTGTGCGCCACACCGCGCCCATCGGCTGGGCGTCCACCACGGCGCTGCTGCTTTTGCTGGGCGGTGTGATCCTCATCGTGCTGGGGCTCATCGGCGAATACGTGGGCCGCATCTATATGTGCGCCAACGCCGCGCCCCAGTATGTGGCGCGGGAATACCTGCGCCATGACGGGGAGGAAAAACAATGAAACAGGCCCGTTGGTTCCTGGTGCTGCACCTGATCCTCGGCGTGTACGCGGCCAGCAGCGTGTGCAGCAAGCTGGCGGCGGGCCAGCCCTTCCTCAGCGTGCCGTTCATCCTGCTGTACGGCGGCATGCTGGCGGCCCTGGTCGCCTACGCGCTGGGCTGGCAGCAGGTCATCAAGCATCTGCCGCTGACCACGGCTTACGCCAACAAGGCGGTCACGGTGGTCTGGGGCATCCTGCTGGGCTTCCTGATTTTTGACGAGGCGGTCACGCCGCGGCAGATCGTGGGGGCGGTGCTTATCATCGCGGGCATCGTGCTCTTTGTGCGGGCCGACCAGAAGGAGGGGAAGGACCCATGACCCAGGCGCAACTGCCCTATGTGCTGCTGTACCTGGCGAGCACCTTCTTGTCCTCGGTCTCGCAGGTGTTATTGAAAAAGGCGGCCATGCGGGAACACAAGAACCTGCTGGCGGAATATACCGACTGGCGGGTCATCCTCGGCTACGGCCTGTTCGTGGGCTGTACGCTGCTGACCATGCTGGCCTACAGGGGCGTCCCGCTGAATGTGGGCCCGGTGCTGGAAGCCACCGGCTATCTGTACGTAACGGTCTTCGGCGTGACGATCTTCCACGAACGCATGAACGGCAAAAAAGCCGCGGCGCTGGCGCTGATCCTGCTTGGCATCGCAGTCTATGCACTGTAAGCAAAAAGAATCCCCCTCGGTCCACATTGGAAGTGGTGGGCCGAGGGGGATTTTTGCGGAGTAAAGCGGGGGTCAGCGCCATTCCGGCAGGCGCTGCTTGCGGTCGACACGACGGCGCAGAGGCGAGGTCTCGTACTGCATCAGGGCGGCGGCGTAATCCAGCGCCAGCGCCAGCAGAATGCCGAACACCACGTCGATCACACTGTGCTGCTTGAGCAGCACGGTGGCGGCGCAGATCGCCAGACAGAGCACCGTGGCGGCCGGACGCATCCAGCGGCGGCGCGGATGGTCGAAACAGCCGCAGCGGTAATAGGCCAGCATCAGCGTTACCGAGTTGAAGACGTGGATCGAGGGGCAGACGTTGGTGGGGGTGTCGCTGCTGTAGAGCGCCCGCACGGCATTGGCAAAAATGTCCGTGCCGGGCACGCTCTGGGGCCGCAGCATCAGGCCGTTGGGGACGATCAGATAGAACAGCAGCGAGAGGGTCATGCCGGTAAAAAGGGGCAGGCACAGGCGCCAGAAATCCTGGCGCGGCGCGCGCCACAATATGTAAAACAGGGTGAAGGGGATCCACGGGAACCACATCACATAGGGCACGATGGCGTATTTGCAGAAGGGGATCAGGTCGTCCAGGTGGCAATGGACCCAAAGGTCGGGCACGGTCACGTACTTTTCCAACAGGGCGAAACAGATCAGATAGAATACCAGATACAGCGCCATGAACCCGATGGGGTGGCGCGCACACCAGTTGCGCATAGGGATCTCCTTTTACATTTTCTTGCTAAGCGTACCTATGACGATAGTCCATTATACGCCGGAAACAGGGGAAAAGCAAGCGGAAAAGCCGACAAGAAACGCCCGCAGACACTGGTAAAATTTGTACGTAGTTGCGAGATTGTAAGGGAATTTCCGCTTCTGTTTATTATAACGAGCGAGCGTGGCGGACCTTTGCAATCTTTGTAAAATTTTGTGAAGAAAGTTTTTGGCTGCCCGCAGTGGCAGGGAATTTGTCAAAACTGTATTATTGGTTTAATACAATAATACAGTAGAAAGGTGGCTTTGTCAAGAGGCGCAAAAAAAGCCGCATGGGCGGAGCCATGCGGTTGGAAGGGCTGAAGTCCTGCGCCGCTGCGTCAGGGCGCGGCGTGCGCCCGGTCCCGGCGGCGGAGCACCCGGGCCAGACAGCCCAGGGCGCACAGCAGCGAGAGCGCCTCGCAGCCGCGCCACCACAGCGGAGAGACCCAGGCGATCCGGATCGTGCCGCTGTACCCGGCGGGGATGTCCAGCACAAGGCGGGCGTTTTCGCCGTTGCGAAGGGGGAATTCCGTGCCCGTTTCGTCGGTGGCGCGGTAGTGGCCATAGTTGAAGATGGGCACCGAGATATCGGCGGCGTCCCCGGCGTTCTCCACGCTGAGATAGGCCGTGCCCGCCCGCTTTTCGTAGCCGGTCAGGGTCAGGGCGTCGCTGCCGGGTTTGGGCTGGGCCCAGACTGTTTCATAAATACTGCACCCGTCGATCATATATTCCCCGATCCCCACGTCCCGGGTGCCGTTCTGGCTCAGGCTGTTGGCGGTGAGCTCGGTGGTGGTCAGCAGCTGCATCTGGAAAACCCCCACGCTCAGCACCATCGCCGCCGCCATGGCCCCGGTCAGAATGCGGGCGGCCTGCGGGCGTTCCCGGCGCACCAGGCCCAGGGCCAGCAGCGCGGCGGCGGTGAACAGCAGGGTGGCGGGGGCCAGGAACCGCCAGGGGTACTGGAAGGTGGCGGCCGCCTTGGCCGCGGCGGCGCCCAGCCAGCTTTCCACAAAATCCCAGGGGAAGAACTGCATCGCCAGCAGCAGGCAGAGCAGCCCCAGGCCGGTAACGGCGCCCAGGGCGCGGGGGCGCGGGGCCTCCCGGCGGCGGGCCAGGCAGAGGAGGGCCAGCGCCAGCCCCAGCAGCAGCGGCAGGCCCAGCGTCAGGGACATATCGGTGGAGGTGCCGGTGGAGGTGCCGCCAAAGCCGGTCCCGAAGGGGTTCAGCAGCTGGATCAGGTACAGCCCCTCCCGCTGGGGTTTGCCCACCAGCGGGTTGTTGACCTGCAGATCCACCGACAGCACGGTGGAAAGGAAGGGCAGCAGGAACCAGGCGCTCAGGCCGAAAGCCAGCGCCGCGGCCTTGCCCCAGGCCAGCAGCCGGGCCGGGGCCAGGGTCTGGCGCAGCCGCAGCAGGCAAAAGACCGCCAGCAGGGCGGCGGTAAGCTCCGTAGAGATCAGGTGGCACTGCACCAGGGCCGCCATGCCGAAGGCCAGCGGCGCCCACTGGGCGAAGCGGGGTCTCTCGCAGGTGTAGATCTGCCATACGCCCAGCAGGACCAGCGGCAGAAAACTCATGGCCGTGTACTCGCCCAGAGCGGCGCGGAACCAGACGCACACCAGCCGGTAGCTGGAAAGCGTATACAGCGCTGACCCCAGCACGCCGTAACGGCGGCTGCCGGTGATGCGCGCAAAGCACAGGTAGCTGGTCCCGGCGGCGGTCAGCGTGGCGGCCAGCACATACGCCTGGTAGCAGGTGCGCAGGGGCAGCCAGGCGTTGTACAGCAGGGCGGGCAGCAGCAGGAACAGTTCACAGTAACACAGCGGGTTGATGTAGCCGTAGCCGTTCAGGGTGGTGGTGGCCATGCGCACCGGGAACTGCCCGTAGGAAAGCTCCTCCGCCATGGCGGAGATACGCTGCAGATGGTAGTTCAGGTCATGGCCGAAGTACAGCTGGTCGCTGAACAGCGGCAGGCAGGCGGCGGCCGTAATGCCCAGCAGGGCCAGCGGCACCGCAGGCAGGCGGCGGCCGCGTCCGGCGGCAGCCACGCCGAAGAACAGCCAGGCCAGCAGGTCGCAGACGGCAAAAAACAGGGCGAAGCAGACCAGCCGGGTCACGCGGTACACGGGCTGTTCCACCAGCGTGATGGAATAGAGATAGAGCTGGCCCCCGTCATAGTGCAGGGTGGCCTGCAGGTCGTCCATCCGCGCGCCGCTGCTGATCCACAGCCGGGTGGTCAGCGTGCGGTGGCCGTCGTCCAGCGTCAGCGGGTCGGCCTGCACGGCGGCGGGCGTCTGCGCCGAAGAGAACGTCAGCGACCCGGCGCTCCGCTCGATGTTGAAGGTGGGGGCGTCCGGCGTCTGGCAGGAGAAATACTCCACGGTCACTTCATACGCGCCGGAAGCCAGCGCCATCGGCGCGGAGGAAAAGGTGATCTCCTGCTCGCTCTCAAAACCCTCGTCGTTGTAGATCCGCAGCGAACCGTCGTCACCGTTCAGCCCGGCGAAAGAGGGGAACAGGTTCTCGAACCCCTCGGGGGTGATGGCCGCGCGGTAGGGCGCGCCGAACAGCCCGGCCGTGAGCACCAGCAGCACGGCGGCCTCGGCGGCCAGCGCCAGGGCCAGCCAGTGGTTGCGGCGCAGCAGGGCGGCAAAATTTCGCATCGTGCAACCTCCTCCGGCTGGATCAGCCGTCCCAGATCATGACTTTGGCGTTGAGGATCGAGGAATCCTCCACCGTGGCGATGTAATCCCCCCGGGCGTTGCGCTCGGTGCGGTCACAGTCCAGCAGGCAGACCGAACGGGCTTCCTCGCTGCCGTCGGCCAGCCGGACGGTATACTTGATGACGGCGTTATCCGGCACCAGCGCGCCCTGCACATACACGTTCAGGGTGTCCAGCAGTTCGGCGCTGTCATCCTGGGCGCGGCCGCACCAGGCCAGGTCGTAGCCGCCGTAGTTGCGGTAGGTCTGGTAGCCGTACACCGACCCGCGCAGGCCGTCCGGCACGGTCCCGGCGCCCATTACCTGCGCGTGGAGCTCCCGCCCCGCAAAGCGGGAGAAGAAATAGGATTCTGCGTCCGGGTTGCCGCCCCAGACGTTCTCGTTGCAGATCAGCAGGTCGTCGGCGGTCACGTCGTCGGCCAGCCCGGCCTCGATCGTGTAGGTGAAGAAGTAGTAGTTGTCCAGGTTCTGGGCGTGGTGGCTGCGCAGGCAGGCCCGGGTGTAGGCCCCGTTGGCACACAGCCCCACGGCCACTGCGGCGGCCAGGGCCAGCCGCAGTACGGCGGAGGGGGCGCGGGGCAGGCGGGCCATCGCCCCGGCCAGCAGGGCGATCAGCGCAGCCAGCAGCAGCGCAAAGCCCACGGCGCTGGCGGCGGCGGGGATGTAGCCCCATTTCCAGGTGATGGCCTCCGGCTGCTGGTAGCGCTCCGAACAGGCCAGCAGCAGCGCGGGCCCGGCCCACAGCAGCAGGCCCAGCGCGGCCATGCCGCCCAGCACCCGGGCCGGCGGGCGGCGGCGGGGCAGCAGGAAGCAGAGCACCACGCCGGCGGCGGCGCCCAGCAGCAGCGGCCACAGCTTGTCGCCGTTGGTGATGGCGCCGGGGTCCTCCCCCAGCAGCAGCGGGTTCAGGAAGGGCAGGGAGGCCGCCATCTGCTGCACCGTCACGCGGGCGATCTGGGGCAGATCGAGCGAGAAGGCGTTGCCGGTGGAGCCGGTGCCGCGGGAGGATGCCAGGTGGAACGCCAGGGCTGCGGCGCTGCCGCCCAGCACCGGCGCGCAGGCCTGAAGGCCCCGTTTCAGGCTGCGGTACAGCACCACCCACACCAGGGCGGCCAGCGCGGCGTACATGTAGCCTTCTTCATAGGTCCCGCAGGAGAGAAAGGCCAGCACGGCGGCGGCCGCGCCCCAGCGGCGGCGGCCGGTGTCCTGCAGGCGCAGCAGGCAGAGCCAGGCGGCCATGGCCCAGAACAGCGTTTTTTGGGGCACGGCGTAGTAACTGTACATGCCCTCGTTGAAAATGGGGGCCAAAGCCAGCGTCAGCGTGAAGGCGCCCAGGGCCAGGGCCTCGCTGCGGGCCAGACGGGCGGCCACCCGCCCGGTCAGGAAAGCGGCGGCGGCCGTCACGCCGATGATATACAGGCGGTAGCTGCTCAGCGTGCCGAAAAACAGCAGCGAGAAGGCGGAGGGGTAGTGGAACGGGAAGAACCGCACCTGATCCAGCGTGAAATAGCGCAGCCGCTCCTGCAGGTCCTGCAGCAGATACTGCCAGAAGGGCATGCGCTCAAAATCATAGAGCCAGCGGTTCAGGGTGAGGCGGTCGTCCCCCTCGGGCGGTACGCTGATGGTGACGCGCAGATACATGACCGCGCACACCAGCACCAGCAGGTAGCCGAGCGCCAGCAGCACCCGGCGGCGCCGCTGCAAAACGGTGGTAAGCTGTTTCATCCAGGGGCCTCCTTGCCGTACGGCAACAAAATTCACCTTATTATAGCACGCCGCCGCGCGCTGCGCAACGCGGGCCACGGGCGGCGGGGCCGGTAAACAGATGGAAAAAATGCTGTAAAATCGTCCGATCCGCCGGAAAAGACCGTTTGACTTTCGCTGCCGGTTGTGGTATCGTATACTTCGCGCGGAGGGCAAGTCATACATTTCAATATAAATGGAAATGATACGCCGGATAAGGCACGGGCTGCAATGCCCGTACGTTATCCGGCGTTTTGTCAACGGCGCGGAAATCACAGAAGTATGGAGGGAAGGGAAAATGGATCAAAAAAGCCTGTTTCTGAATACCAGCCCCACCCGCCTGTTCGTTAAGGCGGCGCTGCCCGGTTCGGTCGGAATGCTGGCATCTTCGTTGTATCAGCTGCTGGACGGCATTTTTGTGGGGCAGCTGCTGGGGGGCGAGGCGTTCGCCGCCATCAACCTGGCCATGCCGCTGGTCATCATCAACTTTGCCATCTCGGACCTGATCGGCGTGGGCTCCTCGGTGCCCATATCGGTCCGTCTGGGAGAAAAACGTCCCGAGGAAGCCAACAATATCTTCACCTGCGCCTGCCTGATGGTGGTGGCGCAGGGCGTGCTGGTGGGGACGCTCCTGTATATGGCCGCCCCGTTTCTGCTGCGCCTGATGGGGGCGGAAGGCGCCCTGCTGGAGATGGCGACCCAGTATATCCGGGTCTATGCCGTCAGTTCCCCGGTGACCGGCATGATGTATGCGGTGGATAACTACCTGCGCATCTGCGGGCGCATCAAAACCAGCATGATGCTCAACGTGGCCATGTCGGTGCTCTGCGCCCTGGGCGAATTCATCATGCTGGCGGTGCTGCGCGTGGGCGTATGGGGCGCGGCCTTCGGCGCCTGCAGCGGCATGGTCCTCTGCGTGCTGACCGCCATGTGGCCCTTCATCCGCGGCGAAATGGCGCTGCAGTTCCGCCGCCCCCGCTTTACCTGGCGCATCATCCGTCAGATCGTGACCTGCGGCACGCCGACCTTCCTCAACAACATCGCCGGGCGCGTGACCTCCATCCTGATGAATACGGTCCTGCTGCGCGTGGGCGGCGCGGCGGCGGTCTCGGTCTACGGGATCCTGATGTACGCCGACGGCATCGTTATGCAGTTCCTGTACGGCATGTGCGATTCGCTGCAGCCCGCGGTGGGGTATAACTGGGGCGCGGGCCGCCGCGACCGGGTGCTCGCCATCGAGAAGCGCTGTTTCCTGGCGGCGGCGGTCCTCTCGGTGCTGGCGTCCATGGTGCTGTTCGCCTTCCCGGGGCAGCTCACCCGCCTGTTCATGTCGGATTCCGAGCCGGAGGTCTACGCCATGGCGGTCCCGGCCCTGCGCCTGTTCTGCCTGACCTACCTGACCCGCTGGATCAGCTTTGCCACCCAGAGTTTCATGTCGGCGGTGGAAAAGCCGGTGCAGGCTTCGCTGCTGTCCATCTCCACGGCATTGGTGTTCCCGGTGCTGCTCATCGCGGCGCTGTGGCCCTTCGGCCTCAGCGGCCTGTGGTTCAATATGTCGGGGACTGCGCTGCTGGCGGCGGCCGTGGCCGTCCTGGTGCTGCTGGACTTCCGCCGCCGCTGCTGGAAGAAAACCTGACGGGGGTTCCCCGATACGCCGAAAAGGGCGCGCCGCAAGGCGCGCCCTTTTTGCAGGACCCGGCAGTGGGGCAGCCGGATGTTATACAAAACGTATAATTGTGAAAAATATTTTAATATTAGCACTCTATGCTTGACATTGCTGATTTTGGGGCTATAATAGAATCAGATCGAAAGGAAAGGCCGGGCGGCCCGACCGGACGGTCAAAGCAAAAATGCCCGCCCCAGGGCGGACAGGTAGCAAAGGTGCAGGCCCGCGGCAGTCCGGCGGACCTGCGATCATGATAGGAGGTAAGGACCTATGTTGCCTAGCATTTTTGGTGAAAATTTGTTTGATGAATGGTTTGACGATGCGCTGACCCCGTTTTTCCAGGGCCGCGATCCGCTGTACGGCAAACATGCCCGCAATCTGATGCGGGCGGATGTGCGCGAGACGGACAACGCCTATGAACTGGATATCGACCTGCCCGGCTTCAAGAAGGATGAGATCAGCCTGAAACTGGACCAGGGCTACCTGACAATCCAGGCAGCCAAGGGCCTGGACAAAGATGACCAGGACAAGGACGGGCGTTATATCCGCCGTGAGCGGTATGCCGGCGCCTGCAGCCGCAGCTTCTATGTGGGCGATCAGGTGGCCGAGCAGGAGATCTCGGCGAAATTTGAGGATGGCATCCTGAAGATCCATCTGCCCAAGGCGGCGCCGCAGCTGCCTGCACAGAAGGGGCTCATCGCCATTGAGTGACCGCAGCGCGTGTACGGCGGCCTGACCGCCCGCAACGCAGCCGCCCGGCCCTGCGCAAGCAGGGCCGGGCGGCTTTTTGCTGTTTATGGGGGCGCGGTCACAGGATGCCGAACTTCCGGAACGCCTCAGTGGCGGACATGCCCTCCTCGATGGCGCGGCGCACGAGTTTTTCCCCGGCGGCCTTTTCCAGCGCTTTTTCCAGACATTCCCCGGCGGCTTCGCGGGGGATGATGAGCACGCCGTCCATGTCGGCAAATACAAGATCGCCGTTGTGGATCGTCACGCCGCCGATCTCGATGGTGCAGCGGAAATCAATGACGTTGGTGCGGATGCTCGAATCCTGGGCCCAGCGCGCCCGGGCGAACACCGGGAAATTCTGCTGCAGCACCTGCGGGGTGTCCCGCGTGTAGCCGTCCAGTACCGCGCCCACCGCGCCGCGCTTGCGGGCGGCCGCTGTCAGCAGTTCCCCCCACAGCGCGCTGTTGTGCGCGCCGGTGGCAATGTATACGTCGTTTTTCTCCAGCTGGTCCAGCGCCTCCGTCAACAGCCCGAAGGGCTTTTTCTGCGGTTCGAACACGTCGCATTCCAGCACGGTGCAGGCCCGCCCGGCGATCTTCATATCGTCCCGCAGCGGATGGATGCCGGCGGGCAGGAACTGGTGGGCGTAGCCCATGGCGTCCAGGATGTCGCCGACCACCGGCGTATACAGCCGCTCCTTCATCAGCGCGAACAGTTCATCGTCATTGTGCCATGCAAACATCGTAAAAACCTCCCCGCATGCTGCCCCGGATCACGCATCCCGGCCAGACACGCGATCACTGCTGTACCGTAACGGTGTAGCCCTCGCTTTCCAGCTGGGCCATCGCTTCCTCGAGCGTATTCTGCGCGTAGGGCGAGAATTGCAGCTCGTCGGAGCAGCCTTCCCCATAACCGCCCTTGCCGTAATCATTCAGTGAATAAAAATGCAGGACCAGTTTGCCGTCCTGAAATTGCAGTTCCTGCGTATCCGGGAAGCTGCTGCCTTCCCGTTCGGCATAGACGTACCAGCGGCCGCTGCCATAGGCGGTCTGAGCGGCGGCGGATGCGGGGCCGGAATCGGGGGACGTTTCCCCGGCCGGGGCCAGGTTTTCCTCCTGCAGTGCGCCGGAAAGCGCAGTATCAGGAGCGTCGCCGGCCGCGGCGCTTTCTGCGGCGGCGTCCTCTGCGGCGGACGGCGCCGGTTCGCTTACGCTCGCTGCTGCGCTTTGCGGCGGCGCGGACGAGGCTTGCCCGGGACCGGCGGTCTGCCCGCCGCATCCGGCCAGGAACGCCGCGCACAAAACGCAGGCAGCCAAAAAGGTGACATGTGCTCTTTTCATGCGGTTGCTCCTCCTGTGCGTATTTTGGTGAATGGTTCTACTATTATAACTCCCGCTCCATTAAATGGCAAGCGTGTACAGGGCGGGGCTCCGGCGCGTTTCGCCGTTTCGGGCCGGCACAGTGAGAAAAGTTCTGTGAAACAAAAAAACGGGGATGGTTTTCCATCCCCGTTTTCTCATTTTGGTGGACGGTACAGGACTCGAACCTGTGACCTCCTGCACGTCAAGCAGATGCTCTACCAGCTGAGCTAACCGTCCATGTGTCTCGCGACGCACACTATAATACCAAATCCGCGAAAAAAAATCAAGCCCTTTTCCCAAAAAAGTTTGAATTTTTTGAAAAAACCGGCCGTCCGGCCCCGAAACCGGGGGCAAACGCCACCGGCAATGGTGGACGCGCTTTTAAAATTGTGATATACTATATCGGTTAAAGTGGGGAGGTGTAGGAAGTTGCGGGTATTGGGCATCGATCCCGGCTACGCGATCGTGGGCTGGGGCGTGGTCGAATACATGGGCAACCGTTTCGCCCCCGTGGGCTACGGCGCGGTCCTGACCGAAAAGGACACCCCGTTTGAGCGGCGTCTGGCAGAGATCTACGATTCCGTACTGGATATCTGCCGCCGGTATCAGCCCGAGGCCCTCTCCATCGAGAAGCTGTACTACCAGCACAACCAGACCACGGTCATCGGCGTGGCGGAAGCCCGCGGCGTCATCCTGCTGGCGGCGGGCCAGTGCGGCGTGCCGATCTACGAATACACGCCCATGCAGGTCAAACAGGCCATCACCGGGTACGGCAAGGCGGTCAAGAAGCAGATCCAGGAAATGACCCGTCTGATGCTGCACCTGGACGCGATCCCCAAGCCCGACGATACCGCCGACGCCCTGGGCATGGCCATTGCCCACTGCCACTGCAGCCGCAGCCGCCTGATGGGCACACAGCCGCGATAGGCGCCGTGCCCGCCCTTTGAATTGCGAGGAAACGAACCATGATCTACTGCCTGACCGGCAAAATTCTGAAAAAAACACTGGATACCGCCGTCATCAGCTGCGGCGGGGTGGGCTACGCGGTACAGATCCCCGCCACCACCGGGGAGGCCCTGCCTGCCCCCGGCCAGGAGGGAACGGTCTACACCGTGCTCAACGTCAGCGAGAACGACATCGCCCTCTACGGCTTCGCTACCGAGGAACAGCGGGACTGCTTCAAGATGCTCACGGCGGTCACCGGCGTGGGGCCCAAGGCGGGTCTGGCCATCCTCTCGGTCATGACCCCCGAAAAGATCGCCCTGGCGGCGTCCTCCGGCGACCATAAAGCCTTCACCAAGGCGTCGGGCGTGGGCCCCAAGCTGGCCCAGCGCATCACGCTGGAACTGAAAGACAAGGTCGGCAAGGGGCTGGCCGCAGGCGCCGGTTTTGCCGGCGTTTCGCTGGCGGACGCGCCGCCCGCTTCGGCCCCCGCCCAGGCGGTGGCGGCCCTGGTCAGCCTGGGCTACACGCCCTCCGACGCGGCGGCGGCCGTGGCCCAGGTGGACGAGACCCTGCCCGTACAGGATATTATCAAAGTGGCGCTGCGCAGCCTTTCGCGCGCACAGTAAGGAGGGGAACACACCATGAATCAGGAATATACCGTGGACCCCAGCCGCCTGGTCAGCCCCGACGCCTTGCCCGCCGACGCGGAAGAAGTCAGTTTGCGCCCCAAAACGCTGGAGGACTATATCGGGCAGGAGAAAGCCAAGGGCAACCTGCGGGTCTACCTGCGGGCGGCGCAGCAGCGCGGCGAGCCCATGGACCACATCCTGCTCTACGGCCCGCCGGGCCTGGGCAAGACCACGCTGGCGGGCATCGTCGCCCAGGAGATGGGTGTGCAGATCCGCATCACCTCGGGCCCGGCTATCGAGAAACCCGGCGACCTGGCCGCCCTGCTCACCAACCTGCAGGAAGGCGACGTGCTGTTCATCGACGAGATCCACCGCCTTTCCCGCCAGGTGGAGGAGGTGCTCTACCCGGCGCTGGAGGATTACGCGCTGGACATCATGATCGGCAAGGGCCCCAGCGCCCAGAGCATCCGCATCAACCTGCCCCGGTTCACCCTCGTCGGCGCCACCACCCGGGCCGGGCAGCTCACCGGCCCCCTGCGGGACCGCTTCGGCATCCTGCTCAAGCTGGAACCGTACAGCCCCCGCGAACTGGCGCAGATCATCACCCGCAGCGCGGGCATCCTGGGCATCCCCATCACCGGGGAGGGGGCGCTGGAACTGGCGCGCTGCAGCCGCGGCACGCCGCGTATCGCCAACCGCCTGCTCAAGCGCGTGCGGGACTTTGCCACCGTGCAGGGGGACGGCACCATCGACGGGGAGACGGCCGTCGAGGCCCGCAAATGGATGGACATCGACGCCATGGGCCTGGACGAACTGGACCGCAGCCTGCTGCGCGCCATCATCGAGATGTACGGCGGTGGGCCGGTGGGCCTTGAAACGCTGGCGGCGGCGCTGGGGGAGGAGAGCGTCACGCTGGAGGACATCTGCGAGCCGTACCTGATGCAGATGGGCATGCTGACCCGCACCCCGCGCGGCCGCTGCGTGACCCGGCTGGCCTACGAGCACCTGCACATGGCGGTGCCCCGCCGCATGGAGGAGGACGACGGCCAGCAGAGTATGTTTTGAGCGGCGTTTCTGCCGGCGCCTGTCCGCCGGCGGAAACGAATTTCAGATCCCGCGACCCATTTTTCTTGCCTGTGCGCCCCGTACCGGCGCGGCATACAATAGAAAAGATGACGGAAACACCGACAACGAAAGGAACTGATACTATGGGCAAACTGTTTGGAACCGACGGCGTCCGCGGCGTGGCGGGCAAGGACCTGACCTGCGAACTGGCGCTGCAGATCGGCCGCGGTACCGCGGCGGTACTCACCCGGCTGGACGGCCACCGCCCCAAGATCCTCATCGGCAAGGACACCCGGGTCTCCGGCGACATGCTGGAATCCACGCTGGCCGCCGGTCTGTGCAGCGTGGGCGCCGACGTGGAACTGCTGGGCGTGATCCCCACCCCCGGCGTGGCCTACCTGGTGCGCAAATACAATGCCGACGCAGGCATCATGATCTCGGCGTCCCACAACCCGATGGAGTTCAACGGCATCAAGATCTTCAAAGGCGACGGCTACAAGCTGCCTGATGAAGTGGAAAACCAGATCGAGGCCCACGTGTTCAACAACTGCGCCGATATCCGCCTGGCGGAAGGCGCGGACATCGGCCGTATCCATATGTGCCGCACGGGCCTGGATGATTATGTGGACTTCCTGCAGGAGCACATCGACGCCGACCTCACCGGCCTGCGGGTGCTGTTCGACTGCGCCAACGGCGCGTCGGCGGCCACGGCCCAGAAACTCTTCCCTCGCCTGGGCTGCGAGTGCGGTTTTATGGGCACCAAGCAGGACGGCGTTTCGGTCAACGACGGCTGCGGTTCCACCCACCTGGAAGCGCTGGAAGCGGCGGTCAGAGAGGGCGGCTACGACTGCGGCATCGCCTTTGACGGCGACGCCGACCGCTGCCTGGCCTGCGACGAGAACGGCGCCGAGATGGACGGCGACAAGATCATCGCCCTGGTGGGCGCGGACATGAAAGAGCGGGGCCGCCTGGACGGCAACACGGTGGTGGTCACCGTGATGTCCAACCTGGGCTTCATGAAGCATATGGAGGCCCTGGGCATCGAAACGGCCCGCACGGCGGTGGGCGACCGCTACGTGCTGGAAGAAATGCGCGCCTGCGGCTACGCCATCGGCGGCGAGCAGAGCGGCCACGTGATCTTCCTGCATCATTCCACCACCGGCGATGGCGAACTGACCGCCGGCAAGCTGCTCAAAGTCCTGGCCCGCAAGCGGGCGGCAGACCCCGCTACAAAGATGAGCGGCCTCAACGCGGTATACACCAAGTTCCCCCAGGTGCTCATCAACCTCACGGCCAACAAGGAACAGAAGCAGGCCTACAAGGAGGATGAATATATCGCGGGCTTCATCGAGAGCCAGCAGCAGAGCCTGATGGGCATGGGCCGCGTGCTGGTGCGCGTGTCGGGCACCGAGCCCAAGATCCGCGTCATGGTGGAGGGCGAGGACGAAGCCGCCATCCAGACCAGCGCCGAGCGCATCGCCGATATGATCCGCCAGCGCATCCTCGCCGAATAAGAAAGGACGTGTGCGCTATGGCAGAATGGCTGCGGCGTGAAAAAGAACAGTGGACCCCGAGTTTGCAGAACTTTCGGCTTCGTGCGGGGCTGGTGCTCAAGGCGGCGCTGATCGGAATGTTTCTGTGCCATGCTCTGTTTGTGCTTCATGGCTATACCAGTCCGGATGGCACCAACGAGGGGCTGTACTATTATTGGAACCAGCGCTGGGCGCTTTCGATCGGCCGCTGGCTGATGCGCTACCTCAGCGCCATCGGGGCCAATGTGGTCATGCCGGCGCTGTTCGTGGCGTTCAATGCGGTCTGTACCGCTTTTACGGTGTTGCTGCTGGCGGATCTGTGGAAGATCCGCAGCAAAGCGATCCTGGTGCTGGCAACATTGTCGCTGCTTGTGGCGCCTTCGGTGATCGAGCAGAACCTTGTGATTCATGTGGCATACAGCTATGGCTTCAGCATGGTCATGACGGTGCTGGCCGCCTACCTGGTGCTGGCGCATCCCGGTGCGCCGGAGATCGTCCTGGCCGTGCTTTGCCTGACGCTGGGGCTCGGCGGCTACCAGGCCTGGGTCGGATTTGCGGCTGGCGTGGTGGTTATGACGCTGCTGCTGGACTGCGCGGCGGAAATGCCGCTGGGCCAGATCGGCCGGCGGTTTGCCAGGGCGGCTGCCATGGGGCTGCTGGGCGGCGGATTGTATTTTGCCATTTTGCAGATCGAGATCCGGCGCTATGATGTGGCGCTTTCCAGCAAGGGTGGGCTAAGCAGTTTCGGCGCCGGCAGTCTGGCGGCAAATCTGATGCAGGGCGTGGCGCAGGCATACAGAGATTTCATCGCCTACTTTACCAAAGGACCCAATCATACAGGCAAAGCGCTGCTGCTGCTCCTGCTGGGCGCAGGCGTGCTGTTGTTTTTAGGGTGGCTGCGCCTGGTGCGCCGGAAAAAATGGCAGGCAGCCGTTATGGCGGTGCTGGCATTGCTGCTGCCGCTGGCGATCAACCTGGTGGACGTGGTCGTGCCCGGGACGATCAACACGCTGATGAGCCATCCGATGCAGATGATGGTCCCCTTCGCGCTGGCGCTGGCGGAACGGGAAGTTGGGCCCAAATGGTGGAAAAACCTGGTGCGGTTCGGCGCTTGTGCGGCGGCCGTGCTGGTGTGCTGGCTGAGCACGGTGGTCTGCTACGCTACCTACCAGACGGTGGCGATGGCTTACCGCTACGTCGATACTTTGACGGACGCTATTTTGACACGGGTCCTCAACGACCCGGCCTACACGGCAGACTCCAGGGTGCTGATCGCCGGATTGCCGGACGAGTCGGAAGCACAGGAGTTCAACTTTCTGTTCGACAAGAGCGCCTACACAAAAAACATGGTTTTCTGGGACGGGACTTCCGGCGTCCTGGGCAACTGGAAACATTATATTTATGACTACCACGGTCTGTGGATCGGGGAAGTCAGCACTGATGAATATCACGCGATCCTGGACAGTGAGGAATTTTCCGAGATGCCGGTCTATCCGGAGGAAGGCTCCTTAAAGAAGTTTGACGACATTCTGGTGGTCAAACTGGAGGAGGACCCGCCCCGCTGAAACGGGAATGTTTGAAAGGAGAACCGCCTATGCGCCCTGCCGACAGCTGGCAGGATTACGAACTGCTGGACGCTACCAACCACAACCGGCTGGAGCGCTGGGGCAGCACGATCCTGATCCGCCCCGACCCGCAGGTCATCTGGAAAAACGCCGAGACCAGCCCCCTGTGGGGGCGGGCCGACGCGGTCTACTACCGCTCCGCCAAGGGCGGCGGCCGCTGGGACTACCACAAAAAACTGCCTCAGAAATGGCAGATCCACTGGCAGGACCTGACCCTCGTCGTCAGTCCCACCGGCTTCAAGCACACCGGCGTTTTCCCGGAACAGGCCGTCAACTGGGCCTGGTACCGCGAGAAGATCCGCGCAGCCGGACGGCCCGTCAAGGTGCTCAACCTGTTCGGCTACACCGGCGGCGCCACCCTGGCCTGCCTGGCGGCCGGGGCTGGCGTGACCCATGTGGACGCCAGCAAGGGCATGGTGGCCTGGGCGCGGGAGAACGCCGCCGCCAGCGGTCTGGCCGGCCGGCCCTGCCGCTGGATCGTGGACGACTGCACCAAGTTCGTGCAGCGGGAGATCCGCCGCGGCAGCCGCTACGACGGCGTTATCATGGACCCGCCCAGCTACGGGCGCGGCCCCGGCGGCGAGATCTGGAAGCTGGAGGACAACGTCTACGACCTGATCGCCCTGACCGCGCAGGTGCTCACCGACGACCCGCTGTTCTTCGCCGTCAATTCCTACACCGAGGGCCTGAGTCCGGCGGTGATGGAATACATCGTCAAAACCACGCTCTGCCCGGTCCACGGCGGGCATACCCACTGTGACGAGATCGGGTTGCCCGTATCCGCGACCGGCGGCGTCGTGCCCTGCGGCGCGACGGCTATTTGGGAGAAATGATCCATGCCTACTGAAACTCCGATGATCCGCGTGCAGGATGTACGCTTCCGCTACGACCCCGACCAGCCCGCCTACGCGGTGGACGGCGTCAGCATGGAACTGCGCCGCGGCGAATTCGTGGCGGTGCTGGGGGCCAACGGCTGCGGCAAAAGCACGCTGGCCAAACACCTGAACGCCATTCTGCTGCCCGAGACCGGCACCGTCTATGTGGAAGAGATGGATACCCGCAGCGAAGAACACCTCTACGACATCCGCCAGAAGGTGGGGATGGTCTTTCAAAACCCCGACAACCAGATCGTGGCCACCATCGTGGAGGAGGACGTCGCCTTCGCGCCGGAGAATCTGGGCGTCCCGCCCGAGGAGATCCGTACCCGGGTGGACGAGGCCATGAAGCTGGCGGGCATCTACGAAAAGCGGGACAGCGCCCCCTACAAACTTTCCGGCGGGCAGAAACAGCGCGTCGCCATCGCGGGCGTCATCGCCATGCGGCCGGACTGCCTGGTGCTGGACGAAGCCACCGCCATGCTGGACCCCCACGGCCGCGGCCAGGTCATGCGCACCATCCGCCATCTGCGGGAGGCGGGCATCGCCATCGTCGCCATCACCCATTATATGGAGGAGGCCGCCCAGGCCGACCGGGTGCTGGTCATGAACGGGGGCCGCGTGGTGATGGAGGGAACCCCCGAACAGGTGTTCAGCCAGACCGAACGCCTGCACAGCTACCACCTGGACGTGCCCCAGGCGGCGGAACTGCGGGATGAACTGGTCAAGGCAGGCATCGCCATGCCGGAAAACGTCATCACGCCGGAACGCTGCGCCGAGGAACTGTATAAACTCTTGAAGGACTGAAAGGCCGGCCCTTGCCGCCGGCACCCAGCAAGGCGGGAACGGCACCGGCCGGAAGGGGCCGGGCGGTATCCCGCGGGAAAGGAAAGTATCGTGTCAGAGATCATTCGCGTGGAACATCTGAAATATGTGTACAACCCCGGTATGCCGGACGCCACCACCGCGCTGGACGACGTCTCTTTCTCCATCGAGGAGGGGGATTTCGTGGGCATCATCGGCTCCACCGGCAGCGGTAAGTCCACCCTCATCAGCCATTTCAACGGGCTGAACCGCCCCACCGAAGGGCGGGTGCTGGTGGACGGCAAGGACCTGTGGGCCCCCGGCGCGGACCTGCGCTCCTTCCGCTTTCTGGTGGGGCTGGTCATGCAGTACCCCGAATACCAGCTGTTTGAGGAGACCTGCGCCAAAGACATCGCCTACGGCCCCCGCAACATGGGGTTGGACGAGGCCGAGATCCAGCGCAGGGTCAAACAGGCGGCGGCCTTTGTGGGCCTGAGCGGCGAACTGCTGGAAAAAAGCCCCTTTGAACTGTCCGGCGGGCAGAAACGCCGGGTGGCCATCGCGGGGGTCATGGCCATGCAGCCCCGGGTGCTGGTGCTGGACGAACCGGCCGCGGGCCTGGACCCCGAGGGCCGCGACGCCATCCTGGGCCAGATCAAGGCCTACCACGAGGCTACCGGCATCACGGTATTGCTGGTCAGCCATTCGATGGAGGATATCGCCAAATATGCCAACCGGGTGCTGGTGCTGCACAAGGCGGGCGTCGCCATGTACGATACGGTGGAAAACGTCTTTGCCCGCGCCAGGGAACTGCTGGAACTGGGGCTTTCGGTGCCGCAGGTCACCCAGATCTTCTTAAAACTGCGGCAGATGGGGCTGGACATCCCCACCGACGTCTACACCATCCCCTACGCGGTCAAGACCATCCGCAGGGCGCTGGAAGCCAAACAGAAGGGGGAGGTGCGGTAAATGCTCAAGGATATCACCATCGGCCAGTATTACCCCGGCCGTTCCATCCTGCATCGCTGCGACCCCCGGCTCAAGCTGGTGGCCACGATTGCCTACATCGTCGTGCTGTTCGTGGCAGCCAATCCGCTGGGCATCGTGCTGTCCATCCTGCTGCTGGCGGCCCTCTACCGCACCGCCCGTATCCCCGGCAAGATGATCCTGCGCAGCCTCAAGCCCATCGTGCCGCTGGTGCTGTTCACGGCGGTGCTCAACCTGTTCTTTGTTTCGGGCCAGGGCGAACCGCTGGTCAGCTTCTGGATCTTCCCTATCTACGCCGAGGGCGTGCGGCAGGCCATCCTCATCGCGGTGCGGGTCTGCGCCCTCATCGCAGGCACCAGCCTGCTGACCTACACCACCAGCCCCATCGTCCTCACCGACGCCATCGAGAACCTGCTGCGCCCGCTGGGCCGGCTGCACTTCCCGGTGCATGAACTGGCCATGATGATGACCATTGCGCTGCGGTTCATCCCCACGCTGATCGAAGAGACCGAGAAGATCATGAACGCCCAGAAGGCCCGCGGCGCCATGCTGGACAACGGTACCTTCACCCAGCGCATCAAGGCGCTGGTGCCCATCCTGATCCCGCTGTTCATCTCGGCGTTCCGCCGGGCGGACGAATTGGCCATGGCCATGGAGTGCCGCTGCTACCACGGCGGCGAGGGCCGCACCCGCCTCAAACAGCTGCGGTTCACCGCCTCCGACGCCCGCTGCGCCGTGGTGCTGGCGCTGGCGCTGGCGGTCATCGTGGCCACGCGGTTCTTCGTGCCGGGGTGGCTGGGATGACCTGGCTTTTGTGGATCGCCTACAAAGGCACCCGCTACGCGGGGTTCCAGGTGCAGCCCAACGCCCCCACGGTCTGCGCGGCCCTGCAGGACGCCATGCAGGCGGCGCTGGGCTGCCGCCCCGATGTAAAGGGCTGCTCCCGCACCGATTCCGGCGTCCATGCGCGGCGTTTCGCGCTGAGTTTCTGTTACGATGGGAAGGTCCCGGCGGAAAAGCTGGTGCCCGCCCTCAACGCGCATCTGCCGCCGGACATCCGCGCCCTGGCCGTGCAGGCGGTCCCGGCGGGATTCCACGCCCGTTACGCCGCCCACGCCAAGACCTACTGCTACCACATCCTCAATGCGCGCGTCGACGACCCCTTCACGGTGGAATACTGCCACCGGGTCGCCCCGCCGCTGGACCTGGCGGCCATGCAGGCCGCTGCGGCGCAGTTCGTGGGCACGCATGACTTCCTGGCGCTCTGCGCGTCGGGGTCGGGCGCGGCGGCGCACGGCGACACTGTGCGCACCATCGCCGCCTGCGGGGTGGAGCGGCGGGGCGATTATTTTACCATCACCGTCACCGCCGACGGCTACCTGTACAATATGGTCCGCATCCTGGCGGGCACGCTGGTGGAAGCCGGGCTGCACAAGCGTCCGGCGGCCTCCGTCCCGGCGCTGCTCCAAAGCCGGGACCGCCGCAAGGCCGGACCGACGCTGCCCGCCAAAGGGCTGTTTTTGCAGGACGTGGACTACCCGGACCTTGGACGGTCAAAGGGGGCGACAGTCGCGCACTGACACCGCAGTGGCGTGCCGGAGGCCAACCGCCGCGCCAGCGGCGGCACTTAGGCCGGAGACCGGCGATGCCTGACGCTCCTGTTTGGCGGGTTGCGGTTCCTGTTTGGTGGGTTGCGGTTCCCGCATCCCGCGGCGCGCCTGGGGGCGGCGCTTGCGTTCTGTGACTGCTGCCCCTGCTCCGCCTTGCTTCATCTGCTGGGGACGGATCAAGAAACGGCCCCGGCACTATATAAACGACAAGAAGGAAGGGAAGCCCCTGTGAACAAAGCCGAGAAGGAACGCCAGGAACGCCGCAGGCGGATGCTGGCGCGGGAGCAGGGGCATACCTCCACCAAGCCCGTCCCCGGCACCAGCGGCGACATTGGCCTGCGCACCCCGCAGCCGGTCCGCCGCGAGGAAAACCGGACCGCCCGGGAGGCGGAGAGCGCTGCCAACCTGCGCTCCATCACGCCGCTGCTCAAACAGCGGCAGCGCCGCCGTACTATCGCGGTGGGGATCGTCATACTGGCTGTGGCGCTGGTGTTTGCCGTGTTTACAGGGGCTATGTCGGCTTCCATCGCGCTGCTGGCCGACGGGGTGGACAGCCTCTCGCTCTATCTGAGCCGGGGCGACGGCGGCTGGCCGGTGGATACCGGCATCAGCGAACCGCTGCAGATCGAGGAACTGGCGGGCGGTTTTGTGGAACTGGACGCCGAGGATGTAGTCGTCTATTCGGCCTACGGCAGCCAGGTGCGCCGCTTCCAGCCCGGCTACGCCCGCCCGGTGCTGGCCGTGGGCGGCACGCGGTTCGTGGTGTACAACCGGGCCGGCAGCGAACTGCAGGTATCCAGCCGCACAAGGGAACTCTACACCCATACGTTCGACGAAGGCATCCTGCTGTGCGCCATGTCCAACAACAACACGCTGGCCGTAGTCACCGAGTCGGGGCGCTATACCGCCCAGCTGCAGGTCTTTGACCCTTCTTTCCGGGAGATCTACCTCTGGCAGCTGACCCAGAGCGAAGGCACGCCCATCGCGCTGGACTTTGCGCCCAACAACCGCCGTTTCGCCGCCGGTACGCTGGCGGCGCGGGACGGCCAGCTGAGCTGTTCGGTCTATTTTATGGATACGGCTCAGGACAGCGAAGGCCCGGTCTACACCGCCACCCAGGGCAGCATGCTGCTGCTGCTGGACTGGCAGACCGAGAACCGGGTGGTGGCGGTGTTCGATACCTACATTGCGGTGCTGGACCCCCGTACCGGCGCCGAAACGGCGCGCTACGACTTTGGCGGCGCCACGCTGCAGAGCGCGGAGCCCGGCATCGACCAGACGGCGCTGCTGCTCAACATCCGCGGCGGCAACTGCCTGGCGACGTTTGACGAGGATCTGACCCTGCTGGCCGAGATCCCGGCCCGGCAGGCGTTCGGCATCACGGCCACCGATACCCAGGTGTACCTGCTGTGCCCCAACGCGGTGGAGAGCTACACCTATGGCGGCGTGCAGAACTGGGCGCGGCAGGATCTGGAGGCCCATCCGCTGGCCGTGCTGGATGCGGACCGTACCCTGGTGTTCGTGGGCAGTCTGGTGGAGGAACTTACCCCGCCGGAAGAATAAGGACCAGGCGCGGCGGACGGCCCGCCGGCCACGGAACTTTTTGTGGGAAAGGATATTGGTACGAGTATGGCTTGGATCTACGATCTGATTTTTCTGGCTCTTTTCGCCTATGCGGCGGCGTCCAGCTGGCGCAAGGGCTTTCTGGCCGGTCTGACCGAACTGATCGGCGCGGTGCTGGGCGTGGGGGTGGCCGTATGGGCCAGCCGCACGCTGGCAGGGCCGCTGTACGCACGGTTCCTCAGCGGCTCGGTCAGCGACCGGGTGGAGGAGGCCGTCGCCCAGTCGGGCGGCGACCTGGCCGCCGCCGTGCAGGGAATGGATTTTCTGCCGGATGCTGTGCGGGATCATCTCTCTGTGCTGCTGGAGGGGGCGGGCGAAGCGCTGCCCGGCCAGATCTCCGGCCTGCTGGAGCCGGTGATCCTGCCCTTTGTGCAGGTGCTGCTGTTTGTTGTGCTCTGCATGGCGGTGCGGTGGTGCTTCCGTCTGCTGGTGGGGCTGCTGCGCCATGTCAACGGCGTGCCGCTGCTGGGCGGCGTCAACCGGCTGTTCGGCCTGCTGCTGGGCCTGTGCACCGGCGCGCTGGACTGCTGGCTGCTGGCGCTGCTGCTGTGGTTCCTGGCCAGCGTGACCGCCGGCAGCGTGGAGTTCCTCACGGCCGGGGTCCTGCAGCAGAGCGTGGGCTACAGTTTCTTCAGCGCATTGAACCCGTTCCTCGTGCATTATTAAGAGGGGAACCCCCTCCCATGCTTTCCTGCGGGAAAGTATGTCTTATTTTGAAAAAATTCTGAACATTCCGCCGCTTTGCTTGCAAAAGTGCAGCGCCCGCCGGATAATAGAATCATATAAGTTTTGGAAAGAGCATGTTTTGGAAAAAGCATGCTTTTTTATAGAGAGGTGAAAGTTCCATGCTTTGTGTACGCTGCAAAAAACGTACCGCAGTCGTCTTTGTGCAACGCATTGAAAACGGCAAGCCCCTGCAGGAAGGCTACTGCCTGACCTGCGCCCGGGCGCTGCATATCCAGCCGGTCGACGATCTGATGAAACAGTTCGGCATGTCCGATCAGGACCTGGAAAATATGGAGGAACGCATGAGCTCCTTCCTGCAGGAAGCCGCCGAGTCCGGCGCGCTGGCCCCCACCGGGGAGGATGCGCCCGAGGAAGCGGCCCAGGACGATTTTGTGCCGGGCGGTTCGCCCACCTTCCCCTTCGGCCCCGGCGCCCCGCGTCCGGGCGGCGAAGAGGGCAAGGAGCGGAAAAACGGGCGGCAGAAAGCCCCCCGGCGCAAGTTCCTGGACACTTACTGCGAAAACCTGACCCAGAAAGCCCGGGACGGCAAGACCGACCGCATCATCGGCCGCGACCGGGAGATCTACCGTACCATCCAGATCCTCTGCCGCCGCCAGAAGAACAACCCCTGCCTCATCGGCGAGGCAGGCGTGGGCAAGACGGCTATCGCCGAGGGCATTGCCCAGCGCATCGCCGAGGGCAAGGTCCCGGCCCGCCTGCAGGACAAGGAGATCTACCTGCTGGACATGACGGCCCTCATCGCGGGCACCCAGTTCCGCGGCCAGTTCGAGCAGCGCGTCAAGGGCCTTATCAGCGAGGTCAAGGCCGCGGGCAACATCATCCTTTTCATCGACGAGATCCATTCCATCGTGGGCGCGGGGGATTCCGACGGCGCCATGAACGCCGCCAACATCATGAAACCGGCGCTCTCCCGCGGGCAGATGCAGGTCATCGGCGCCACCACCTTCTCGGAATACCGCAAATATATCGAAAAAGATTCCGCGCTGGAACGCCGCTTCCAGCCTGTCAAAGTGGAGGAACCCTCGATCCACGACACCATCGAGGTGCTCAAGGGCATCCGCATCTATTACGAGAAGCACCACTGCGTCCGCGTGCCGGACCCCATCGTGACCAGCATCGTCAAGCTGTCGGAACGCTACATCACCGACCGCTTCCTGCCCGACAAGGCCATCGACCTGCTGGACGAAGCCTGCGCCTGCTGCAACCTGCGCCACCCGGAGATCACCGAACTGATCGAGGCCCAGCGCCATGTGGCGGAACTGGAAGCGCGGGAGCATGACCTGGAAAACCCCGAACCGCAGAACGGGCAGGAGACCGCCATCGACTACGAGGCGCTGGCCGCCGTCAAGACCGAACTGGCCCAGCAGCGGGAAAAACTGCCCGCGCTGCAGCTGCGCGTGGCCGAGATCGAGGTCGCCCTGGACGATGTGGCCCAGGTGGTGGAACTGTGGACCGGCATCCCGGCGGTCAAGATCAAAGAGAGCGAGTACGGCCGCCTGCAGGGGCTGGAGGAAGCCCTCAGGGCCCACATCATCGGCCAGGACCAGGCCGTTCACGCCGTGGCAGGGGCCATCAAGCGGGCCCGGGCCGACCTGTCCGGCCGGCACCGCCCTGCCAGCTTCATCTTTGTCGGCCCCACCGGCGTGGGCAAGACCGAACTGGTCAAGCAGCTGGCGGCCCAGCTGTTCGACACCGTGGACCCGCTGATCGCCATCGACATGAGCGAATATATGGAGAAGTACGCCGTCTCCCGCCTGATCGGCTCGCCCCCGGGCTACGTGGGCTACGACGAGGCGGGCCAGCTGACCGAGAAGGTCCGCCGCCACCCCTACAGCGTGGTGCTTTTTGACGAGATCGAGAAGGCCCACCCCGACGTGATGAACATTCTGCTGCAGATCCTGGACGAAGGCAAGATCAACGACGCCCAGGGCCGCACGGTGGATTTTTCCAATACCGTCATCTGTATGACCTCCAACGCCGGTTCCACCGACCAGAGCGGGGCCACCGGCTTCGGCAAACGGCCGGAGACGGCCAGCGCCGACAAGAGCCTGAAGGCCCTGCAGGAGTTCCTGCGCCCCGAGTTCCTGGGCCGCGTGGACGAAGTCATCACCTTCCGCCCGCTAAGCGAGGAGGATCTGGAAAAGATCGCCGCGCTGATGCTGGACGAATACAAACCCGGCCTGGCGGCCCACAGCATCACGCTGAACTACGGCCAGCCCGCGCTGGCGGCCATCGTGGCCCAGAGCAGCACCAAATACGGCGCGCGCGAACTGCGGCGCACCATCCGCAAAGCGGTGGAGGACCCCATCGCCGAAGCGCTGGTGGACGGCCGCCTGGGCGCCGCGCCCGCCACGGTGGAACTGGTGGACCGCGACGGCAAACCCGAGTTGACACTGTAAACAGGAACGGGAAGTGACCATGAAACGACGTCTGGCGGCCCTGCTGCTGGTTCTGGCCCTGCTGTGCGGCTGCGTGCCGCGCCGCGCGGGCCAGAGCCTGCCCTATATGCCCTCGGTGGATGAACCGCTGCCTTCCGCCACCCCCGCACCCACCGCCACCCCTGCGCCGGCCCTGTCGCTGGAGAAGATGCGTTACGGCAGTGTGGGCCTGCTGGCAGAGCCGACGGTGCTGGTCAGCGTCTACCTTAACGACGCGGCCACCGGCAGCGTCTGGAGCCGCGAAGCCCAGGACGAGGCCCAGCGGCAGGTGGCCATGGCGGTGGCGTGGATCGAGGAACAGGCCGCCGCCTGCGGTGCGCAGGTGCAGCTGTACTGTGACGACGGCAGCGCGGGCAGCCCGCTGCGCCGCACCTACTCGGTGCAGGCGCGCCTGCGGGGCGGGCCTGAATCGGAGGAGAGCAACGCCTTCCTGGACGAAATGGACCAGCTCTGCGCCACGCTGGACACCGAAGAACTGCAGGAACGCTACGGCACCGACCGGGTGGGGTTCCTGCTGTTCCTGCCGGTCAGCGGCACTTCCTTTACGATGGCGCATTATGCCGAGGACGGCGCCGCTTTCTACCATGAATACTGCTGCATCTACCGCTACGACGCATACGCGGCGCAGACGGAACCGGAATCCCCGGCTACCTATGCCCACGAGATCCTGCATCTGTTCGGCGCGCCGGACCTCTATGCGGGCAGCAGCGACGTCTATGTGGACGAGGAACTGACCGCTTATGTGGAACAGACCTACCCCGACGACATCATGCTCAGCACCTACGCGCCGGACGGCACCAACGTCTACACCGGGATCGAAAAGATCCTCAGCCCGCTGACGGCTTACTGCCTGGGTCTGGCCGAAAGCTGCCCCGAACTGGAACTGTTCCCGCAGCTGGCCGGGGTGGAGCCCGGCGTGTTCCGCTACGGGGCGTCCGACGGCCAGGACGACTGGCCGGACAGCGGTGTGATCGCGGTCTGAACAAGGAGGACGCTATGGCCCTGACGGAAGAATTTCCGCTTCGCATCGAGGCGGTCACGGCAGCCTGGGCTTCGGAACGGCGTCCCCAGGATGATTTTTCCGGGGAACAGGCGCCGGGCTGGCAGCTGGTCTATGTGCGCAGCGGCGCGATCGAGGAACTCTGCGGCGAACGGCGGGTCCTGCTGCGGGCCGGGGGCATCCTGCTCCACCAGCCGGAGGAAACGTTCGGCATGCAGACGCGGGGCGAGATCCCGCCCGAAGTGCTGCGGATGGATTTCTTTTGCGCCGGTTCCGCCATGGACCGCTTCCGCGGCCTGGTGTTCCACGCCGAGCCGGCAGAGCAGCACGACCTGAACTGGCTGATGAAAGCCTGCGGGGAACTGTACGAAGCCCCGTCCGCGCCGGGGGGCAAGCCGGTCCCCCGCGAGGACGTGCCCTTCGGGGCGCGGCAGCAGCTGGCGATCCACCTGGAAAACCTGCTCATCCTGCTGGCCCGCCGGTGCAAACGGCCGCGCAAGCCCACCCAGCGCATCCGCCGCGAACGCCGCCAGACGGCGCTGGTGGAAGCGGCCCGCGCCTACCTGGCACAGAACCTGGAACGCGAGGTCCGCGTGGAGGAAGTCTGCGCGGCGGTGGGGTGCACCCGCACCCAGCTGCAGCAGGCGTTCCGGGCGCGGCTGCGCCATACCGTGCGGGAGGAATTTTCCGCCATGCGGCTGGACTATGCCGCCCAGCTGCTGGCCCGGGGCGCCACCCCCGGCGAGGTGGCCGCCCGCATGGGTTACTGCTCCGGCGCTTATTTCAGCCAGAAATTCCGCGAGGCCACGGGCAACACGCCCAGCGCCTACCGCCGCATGCAGCAGGGCCTGCCGGCCCGCCGCAAAAACAGGCAACAAAAAGACAAAGAGGAACCGAAAACGTCTATTCCAGAAAGCGGCGGGAAAAAGTAGAATAAAAGTACCGAAGCGGACTCTTCCGGGTCTGCAAAAAGCAACAAGAGATCATAAAGGAGACGATTGGTATGGCAATTTTGGTGAGCGGTGGCGCCGGCTATATCGGCAGCCACACCTGCGTGGAACTTCTGGCCGCGGGTTACGACATCGTCGTGGCGGACAACTTCTACAACTCCTGCCCCGAGGCCCTGGCCCGCGTCAAGCAGATCTCCGGCAAGGATTTCCGCTTTGTCGAGGCCGACATGACCGATAAGGACGCCGTGGAAAAGATCTTTGCCGAAAACACCGACATCGACTGCGTCATCCAGTTCGCCGCCTACAAAGCGGTGGGGGAGAGCGTGGCCAAGCCCATCGAATACTATGCCAACAACCTGGCCTGCACGCTGAACATCCTGGATGTGATGCGCCGTCATGACTGCCACAACATCATCTTCTCCTCCTCGGCCACCGTCTACGGCGACCCCGCCAGCGTGCCCATCACCGAGGATTTCCCCGTGGGCGGCACCACCAACCCCTACGGCACCACCAAGGTGTTCACCGAGCGCATCCTCACCGACTGCTGCCACGCCGACCCTGCGCTGAACGTGGCCATCCTGCGCTACTTCAACCCCATCGGCGCCCATCCCTCCGGCCTCATCGGCGAGGACCCCAACGGCATCCCCAACAACCTGGTGCCCTACATCGCCAAGGTGGCCGTGGGCAAGCTGGAGAAGGTCCACGTCTTCGGCAATGACTACCCCACCCCCGACGGTACCGGCGTGCGGGACTACATCCATGTGGTGGACCTGGCGCGCGGCCATGTGGCCGCCATCAAAAAGCTGGAACAGAAGCCCGGGCTCTTCATCTGCAACCTGGGTACCGGCCACGGTTACAGCGTGCTGGACGTGATCCACGCCTTCAGCAAGGCCTGCGGCCGCGAACTGCCCTACGTCATCGACCCCCGCCGTCCCGGCGACATCGCCGAGTGCTGGTGCGACCCCGGCAAGGCCAAGCGGGAACTGGGCTGGGAGGCCCAGTACGGCATCGAGGATATGTGCGCGCACAGCTGGAACTGGCAGAGCCATAACCCCGACGGTTACAAGACCGCCGAATAACACGGATCAATACAGGACAGGCGCAGCCGGAAGGCTGCGCCTGTCTGTGTCTGCGGCGGCTGCGCGGCCCGGATCAGGCCAGCAGGAACAGCTGGCCTGAAAAGTGCGCCAGACGGGTGTGCAGCCGCCCGTCCCGCAGGGCGCAGGGGACGTCGGCCCCGGCGCTGTCCAGCAGCAGCCGGGCTTCCCGGCGGCCGGGCAGGGGGATGGTGCAGTCCGGCAGGCCGGCGCTGTCAAAGTTCAGCAGGACCAGCACTTCCTGCCCGCCGCCCCGGCGCAGGAAGGCGAAGGCCGCGCGGTCCGGGTCGGGGCGCTCCAGCCAGGAAAAACCGTCCGGCTCGTAGTCGCGCGCCGAGAGCGCGGGCAGCTGGCGGTACAGTTCCTGCAGCGCCCGGAAAAAGCGCGCGAAGGCTTCCCGCTCGCCCTCCGCCGCCCAGTCCAGGGCGCGCTTTTCATCCCATTCCCGCAGCATGCCCAGCTCGTTGCCCATAAAGTTCAGCTTTTTGCCGGGGTGGGTGAACATGTACAGGTAGAGCAGGCGGGCCTGGGCATATTTTTCCGGCAGCGAAGCGCCGTGCATTTTCTGCACAATGGCCGCTTTGCCGTGGACCACCTCGTCGTGGGACAGCGGCAGCAGATAGCGCTCGTTATAAAAGTACTGCATCGAGAAGGTCAGCCGCTCCGGGTGGCGGCGGCGTTCCTCCGGCGGGGCCTGCAGGTATCCCAGCGTATCGTTCATCCAGCCCAGGTCCCATTTGGCGTCGAACCCCAGCCCGCCCTGGTCTGCCGGGGCCGTCACGCCGGGCCGGGCGGTGGAATCCTCCGCGATCAGCAGCGCGCCGGGGCACCGCTCCTTCAGGCCGCGGTTCATCGTCTGCAAAAAGCGGATCGCGCCCTGGTTCTCGCCCCGTTCCGGGCGCCCCTGCCAGTAGATCAGGTTGCTGACCGCGTCGAAGCGCAGCCCGTCGAAACCAAACTCCCGCAGCCAGTAGCAGGCGGCCGACTGCAAAAAGCTGCGGACCTCCCCGCGGGAGTGCATGAAGTTGCAGCTGCCCCACTCGCTGAAGCCCACATCCTGGTGGGGGTATTCATAGAGCGCCGTGCCGTCGTAGCGCAGCAGGGCGTAGTCGTTCACCGCAAAGTGCACCGGCACGAAATCCAGCAGCACGCCGATGCCTGCCCGGTGGCAGGCGCCGATGAGAAAGCGCAGGTCGTCCGGTGTGCCGTAGCGGGCCGTGGGGCTGAAAAAGCCGGTGCCCTGATACCCCCAGGATTCGTCGCAGGGGTACTCGCACAGCGGCATCAGTTCCAGGTACTGGAAGCGGTTTTCCAGCAGGTAGGGCACCAGCTGCTCCGCCAGTTCCCGGTAGGTGTAAAAGGCGCCGGGGGCGTCCGGCTTTTTCCAGGAACCGGCGTGCAGTTCATAGATGCTGAGCGGGCTGTGCGCCCAATCCCGGGGCGCGCAGGCGGGGCAGTCCCCGGACGGCCCGGGCAGGGGGTACAGCACCGAGGCCGTGGCCGGGCGCAGTTCGGCGAAGAAGCCGTAGGGGTCGCAGTGGTCGAGCCGGCGGCCGTCCGCGCCGCAGATGCGGTATTTGTAGCGCATGCCCGGCGCGGCCCCGGGCACGGCGGCCTCCCAGAAGTTGCCGTCATAGACTTTGTGCATCGGGGTCTCCTGCCAGCCGTTGAAATCCCCGATCAGGGAGACCGCCCGCGCAGCCGGGGCAAACGTGCGAAAGACCGCCCCCTCCGCCGTCAGGTGGCCGCCCAGCCAGGTGTAGGCGTCGAAGGCCGACCCGGCGTAAAAATCCTGAAAATTCATCGCAAACCTCCGCAAATGGACATCCGTTGATTTTTATAGTATACTGGAAGTGCGGCAGCGGAGAAAACCGTGGATTTTCCCCGACCGTCGGAAAACCGACCCATCGCCCAAATCGTCGGACAGAGGAGCATACTGTGGACATTCGCATCACCAAGACCAGAAAAAGCATTGCGGACGCCTTTTTGGAATTGCGCGCCCGGAAACCCATCGAGAAGATCACCGTCAAGGAATTGTGCGAAAAGGCGCAGATCAATAAATCCACCTTTTACACCCATTACCGGGATATCTATGACCTTTCAGAAACGCTGGAAGAGCAGTTTGCGCAGCAGATCGTCGGCAGCCTGACCTGCCCGCAAGACCTGCTGGCCCACCCGGACCGTTTCGTGCAGGAGTTTTTCCATGCCTGCATCGAGCAGCAGCCGCTGATCAGCGTGTTGTTTTCGGGCAGCCGGGCGCCCATGCTGCTGCAGCGGATCGAGGACAGCCTGCAGCAGATCCTGTTTGAACAGCGGCCGGACTACCGGGACGACGTCACCGCCCGGGTGGTATTTGCAGTGACGATCTACGGCAGCTTTTACGCCTTTGAAAAATACCGCGCCCAGGGGGAGGCGGCCGTGCTGGAAGCGCTGGCCCAGGTGGGCCGGGAACTGGTAAAATTGCTGAAATAGCGCATCCGGAAGCCTGGGAGGCAGATTTCTTTTGTATCTTGGGCTGTCTTATGCTATAATCATTTTGACGAAGAACGAGCCTGGAATTTGTGTAAAATCACAGAAACCCCGAGGAGGGATCCTGCCATGAGCCGCTCAGAAGTATTGGAGTACTATCAGAAAGCGCAGAAAATGGGGCAGCGGGACTACCGCGAAAAAACTGCCGCCGGGGAGTCGCCCTACCTGCCGGTGCTGGACGACCTGCTCAAGAACGTGCAGGTGGAAAACCAGCTGCCGCTGGGCCTGATCGAAGTGCCGCTGGACCTGATGGTCGGCACCAAGACGGCGGGGCGTACCGCCGCCTTTGCCGCCAATTTCATGCCGCTGCTGGATGTGCGGACCGAGTTCGCCGCCAAATGGACCGCCCTCTGCGTCGCCCATCTGGACGAGGGCATCCGCGACCCGGTGCGCTGCTTTGAGTATATGGGCAAATTCTATGTGCAGGAGGGCAACAAGCGGGTCAGCGTGCTGAAGTTTTTCGGCGCCAGCAGCGTGATGGCCAACGTCACCCGGGTGGTGCCCTGCTACAGCGAGGACCCCGCGGTGCGCATGTACTATGAGTTCATGCGCTATTACCCGCTGATCCGGACCTATACGCTGCGCTTTACCAAGCCCGGCAGCTATGCGCGCCTGCAGAAGCTGATGGGCAAAGGCCCCGAGGAAGCCTGGAACGACGACGACCGGGCCGATATCCTTTCGCTGTACAACTGGGTGGGCAAGGCCTTCGCGGCCCACGGCGGGGACCGGCTGCGCTGCACCACCGGCGACGTGCTGCTGCTTCTGCTGCGGCTGTATTCCCGGAAAGAACTGGCCGACAGTTCCCCGGACCAGCTGCGCCAGAAGCTGGACGCCCTGTGGGACGACGTGCTGGCGCTGCAGAACGACGACCCCGTGGCCCTCAGCGTCAAGCCGGCGGAGCCCGCCAAACAGAAGGAAACGCTGATCGAGCGCATCCTGCCGGGCATCCGTCCGGCGGCGCCCACCCACCTCAAGGTGGCCTTCGTCCACGAGCGCACGCCGGAGACCAGCGCCTGGACCAGCCAGCACGAGTTCGGCCGCAGCCAGCTGGAGACCGTCTTTGCGGACAAGGTGGAGACCGCCGCCTACTTTGACGCCGTCCCCGGCGAGAACGCGGACCAGCTGATGGAACAGGCCATCGCCGAGGGGGCCGACATCGTGTTCACCACCAGCCCCAAGCTGGTGGGGGCTTCGCTGCGCGCGGCGGTCAAGCATCCCCAGGTGCGCATCCTCAACTGCTCGATGGAGATGCCCTACGCCAGCATCCGCACCTACTACACCCGCGTGTACGAGGCCAAGTTCATCACCGGCGCCATCGCGGGGGCCATGTCCCGGGGGGACCGCATCGGCTATGTGGCCGACTACCCCAGCTACGGCATGCCCGCCAACATCAACGCCTTCGCCCTGGGCGCGCGGATGACCAACCCCCGCGTCCGGGTGGAACTGTACTGGACCTGCCTGCCGGAAAAAGAGGATCCGCTCACCACCTTCTCCCGCAAGGGGGTCACGGTGGTCTCGGGGCGGGACGCGCCGATCCCCGGGCATCCCCAGCGGGAGTTCGGCACCTTCCTGATCGGCCCCGGCGGCATCCTGCAGGATCTGGCCACCCCCTTCTGGCACTGGGGCCAGTTTTATGAGAACGTCGTGCGCAGCGTGCTGGACGGCGGATGGACCCGCGACAAGTCCGGCACCGACGGCCGCGCCGTCAACTATTGGTGGGGCATGAACAGCGGCGTCATGGATGTGCTGCTCAGCCGCGGCTTGCCGCAGGACGTGCAGCACCTGGCCCGCATCCTGCGCGCCGGGGTGATCTCCGGCCTGATCGACCCCTTTGCCTGCCGCATCACGGCCCAGGACGGGACGGTCAAGAACGAGGGCCACAACGGGCTGGACCTGGAAGAGATCGTCCATATGGACTGGCTGTGCGACGCGGTGGACGGGCATATCCCGGAATACGACGAACTCACCCCGGATTCCCGTGCCATGTACCGCATGCAGGGCATCCACCGCGACCGTCTGCCCGCGGAGAAGGAGGCGGAACTATGAGACTGCTGGCCGTGGCCGACGAGGAGGATAAGGGCCTGTGGGACTACTACAGCCGCGACAAGCTGCAGGGGGCGGAACTGATCCTGGCCTGCGGGGACCTGGACTACCGCTACCTGGAATTTCTGGCCACGATGGCGGCGGTCCCGGTGTTCTATGTACACGGCAACCACGACGAATGTTATGACACGCACCCGCCGGAGGGGGTGACCTGCCTGGACGACCGGGTGGTGGTCTACAACGGGCTGCGCATCGCCGGGCTGGGCGGGGCCTGCCGCTACCGTACCGGCGCCTGGCAGTTCACCGAAGCCGAGATGAAAAAGCGGGTCAACCGCCTGCGGGCCCGCATCGACCGCTGCGGCGGGCTGGATGTGCTGGTGACCCATGCGCCGCTGCACGGGTACGGCGATATGACCGACCTGGCCCACCGGGGGTTTACCGTGTTCCATGAACTGCTGGACCGCTACCGCCCCCAGCTGATGCTGCACGGGCATGTGCATATGAATTACGGCGCCGCCATCCAGCGGGAATACCGCTACGGCGGCACCCGCATCGTCAACTGCTACAGCCGCATGTATCTGGATGCAGAACCGCCGCCCGTGCGGCCGCGCCGGCGGGTGCTCGGGCTCTGGCAGCGATAAACAGGTAAGGAGAAGTTACGTATGATCAAGATCACAGTCTTTGGCGCCGGTACCTGGGGTATCGCCCTGGCCCGCCTGCTGGCTGCCAACGGGCGGGACGTCACGGTGTGGAGCGCCATCCCCGAGGAACTCAAGTCCCTCAGCGTCACCCACCGGCATCCCAACCTGCCCGGCATGCAGCTGCCGTCCGCCATGCATTACACGGCGGACATCGGGGAAGCCTGCAAAGGGCGGGACATCCTGCTGTTTGCGGTGCCCTCCCCCTTCGTGCGCGCCACGGCCCGGAAGGCCGCCCCCTTCATCCCTGAAGGGCAGCTGATCGTCGATGTGGCCAAGGGGATCGAGGACAAGACCCTGCTGACGATGAGCGAGATCATCGAGGACGAACTGCGCAAGTGTGGCCGCACGGCCCGGGTGGTGGCGCTGTCCGGCCCCACCCATGCCGAGGAGGTCGCCCGCGACATGCCCACGCTGATCGTGGCGGCCAGCGAGGACGAGGACGCCGCCAAAGCGGTGCAGAAGGTCTTCTCCACCCCCACTTTCCGCGTCTACACCAACACCGACCGCCGGGGCACCGAGCTGGGCGGCGCGGTCAAGAACGTCATCGCGCTGGCGGTGGGCATCGCTATGGGGCTGGGCTACGGCGACAACGCCAAGGCGGCCCTCATCACCCGCGGCAACGCCGAACTGGCCCGCCTGGGTGCGGCCATGGGCTGCCGGGCCGAGACGTTCTCCGGCCTTTCGGGCATGGGGGACCTGATCGTCACCTGTACCAGCATGCACAGCCGCAACCTGCACGCCGGCATGCTGCTGGGCCGCGGCAAAACGGCGGAGGAAGCCAAAGCCGAGGTCGGCCAGGTGGTGGAGGGCATCAACGCCCTGCCGGCCGCCCGCCGTCTGGCCCGGAAATACAAGGTGGATATGCCCATCGTGCAGAGCGTGGACGCCATCCTGAGCGGGCGTCTGGCAGCCGGGGACGCCCTGGCTACCCTGATGGGCCGCGGCCTCAAACGGGAATAAACGGCACACGGCGCCGCATACCGCCGCCGCCCCCTGCGTACACTATACGCGGGGGGATTTTGTATGGGATCTTATGTACGGCGGCTGCGGGGGCGTTTGGCCGCGTGCCCGTCCCTGGACGTGCCGTTTTTGGCGCTGCTGCTCCTGCTGCTCTGCTACGGGCTCATCATGCTGTTTTCGGCGGGGTATGCGGTGGCCCTCTACCGCCGGGGCGACGCGTATACCTACATCCGCCCCCAGCTGTTGTTTGCCGTGCTGGGGGTGGCGGCCATGTACGCCGCCAGCCTGATCGACTACCACATCTGGCACAGGCTGGCCTGGCCGCTGATGGGCTTGTCCCTGGCGCTGCTGGCGGTGGTGCTCTTCATGCCGGAGTACAACGGCTGCAAGCGCTGGATCGTGATCCCCGGCTTCGGTACCCTGCAGCCCAGCGAGATCGCCAAATTCTCGGTGGTGCTGGTGTTTTCCCACATCATATCGCTCAACCACGACCGTATGAAGACGTTCTCCACGGGGGTGCTGCCCTTCGGGCTGATCCTGGGGACGGTGGCGGTGCTCATGCTGCTGGAACCGCATCTGTCCGGCACGGTGCTGATCCTGGCCATCGGCGCGGTGCTCATGTTCGTGGGCGGCACCGGGCTCAAGTGGTTCGGCATCGCCGGGGCGCTGGGGGTGGGGGCCATCGCCGCCGCCATCATCGCCCTGCCGGAACTGGTGCCTTATGCGGCCGATCGTCTGGCTTCCTGGCAGGACCCCTTCGCCGACCCGCTGGGGGAGGGGCACCAGACCATCCAGAGCCTGTACGCCATTGCCTCCGGCGGGCTGGCGGGGCTGGGGCTGGGCAACAGCCGGCAGAAATACCTCTACGTGCCGGAACCCCAGAACGACTTCATCTTCTCCATTCTGTGCGAGGAACTGGGCTTTGCAGGCGCGGCGCTGGTGGTGGCGCTGTTCCTGCTGCTGCTTCTGCGCGGCATTTCCATCGCGGTGCGGGCACGGGATAAGTTCGGGGCGCTGCTGGTGGTGGGGTTCGTGGTGCAGGTGGTGCTGCAGGCGGTGCTCAACATCGCGGTGGTCACCAACACCATCCCCAACACCGGCATCAGCCTGCCATTTTTTTCCTCGGGCGGCACCAGCCTGATGATGCTCCTGGGCGAAATGGGCATTGTGCTCTCGGTCTCCCGCCAGGCGGACATGGTCTAGCGGCAGACAAATTCCGACAAAATTTCACAGGGCTGCGGTTGAAACCCGCAGCCTTTTGCCGTATAATAAAGCGGTATGTAAAAAGAACGGGGGTGGGGATGTGCAGGCTGCCAAAGGCCGGAAACGGCCCTTTGCACTGCGGGCGCTGGCGGTGTTCGGCGCGGCGCTGGGGCTGCTGTTTTTGCTGCTGCTGGGCGCCTGCGCGCTGCCCGGCGGGCCGGTGCGGGCCCATCTTGTGGACTCGGCGCAGACCATCCGGCAGGAAGGGCTGTACCCCGCCTGGTTCGGCTTCAAGCTGTTCCAGATGGACAACTACACCGACACGCTGATGCTGATGGAAGCCGCCACTGCCGATGAGACTGGCCCGCTGACGGCCATGATGACCAACACCGCCTACAATGTGGACAACTTTGAGACGCTGGGCGACGACCTGGCCGCCTACCTGGAGGCCCGCGAAAGCGGGGACCCCGGCGCGGTGGAAAAGGCCGGGCTGGAGCCCTTCTCCTACGCGCGGTACTGGCACGGGTATCTGATCTGGCTGCGGCCGCTGCTCTGCCTGATGCCCTATACCGGCGTGCGGGCGGTGCAGTATGCGGTGCTGTTCGCGCTGCTGGCCGCCGTGCTGGCGCTGCTGCGCCGCCGCTGCGGGCTGCCCGCCGCGCTCTGGTTTGCAGTGAGCCAGCTGCTGGTCACCGTGTTCTGGGTGCCCCATCAGATCCAGTATTTTACCTGCTTTGCCCTGGCTTACGGGGGCTGCGTCTGGGTGCTGGCCAGGCCGCGCCGCAGCGACGCCCTCTGCCTGGGGTTGGTGGCGCTGGGGGTGGCCACGGCCTTCTGCGACCTGCTGGTCACCCCGGTGCTGACGCTGGGCCTGCCCCTTGCCTGCTGGCTGCTGCAGCCGCAGCAGCGCCTGCGCGCGGGGTTCCGCCAGTGTGCCCTCTGCCTGGGCGGCTGCCTGTGCTGGGGCGCGGGCTATGGCCTGTGCTGGGCGTTCAAATGGGTGCTGGCGGCGCTGGTCACCGGGCAGAACGTCATTGCCGACGCGCTGCGCCAGATCGGTGTGCGCACGGCGGCGGATACCTGGCACGGCATGACCCTGACCTGGGGCAACATCGCCCGCTTTGTGTATGATACTTTGCAGGCCCGGGGGCTGTTCTGGCCGCTGCTGCTGGCCCTGCTGCTGGCGGCGGCGCTCTTTGCGGCCTGCCTGCGCAGCCGGGCGGCGCTGGTGCGCGCGCTGCCGCTGGGGTTTGCCGCGGTGCTGCCGCTGGTGTGGTTCGCGGCGCTGCGGGCCCACAGCATCCAGCACGGCTGGTTCACCTGGCGGGCGCTGGGCCTTACGCTGTTTGCGGGCCTGGCCTTTGTGTACTATGCCTGCGACCCGCGCGCGGCGCTGCGGCGCTTGAAACAAAAAGGGAAACGTATATGAACACGACGGAAGAAAAAACGAAAACCACGGCGGTCAAAACGGGAAAACCGCAGAAACCGCGCGGAAAACTGCCGCGCTGGGGCAAGGTCCTGCTGGCCCTGGCGGCGGTCCTGCTGGCGCTGGCGGGGATGGCGGCGCTGTATGTGAACGGCAAGCTGGACCTGCTGCGCTACAGCGACGGCAGCGTCAGCGAGGTCGGGACCATTGACGCCGGCGAAGACCAGGACCTGGACGCCACCGGCCTGGTACATAACGACGGGGAGATGGAGATGCCCGAGGGCAGCCCCTTTGCCGATGAGGACGTGCTCAACATCCTGTTGATCGGTACCGACGAGCGCACCGAGGCAGTCAACGACGCCGACGCCTTCACCCACCTCAACCAGCTGGACGGCACCGAGGATACTACCGAGTTCAGCGCCGATGCCCGGGCCGACACGTTGATCCTGGTCTCGCTGAACATCCGGGAGGACACCATCAAACTGGTCTCCATCGAGCGCGGCACCGGCGTGCCGATCCTGCTGGACGGGTATGAGGGCCAGTATGACTGGATCACCCATACTTTCCGCTACGGCGGGGCCAAGCTGGCGATGGACACCGTGGAGGACTGCTTCAACGTGCAGGTGGACCACTATGTCCGCGTGAATTTCAACTCCTTTGTGCAGATCGTGGACGCCGTGGGCGGCGTGGACATCGAGATCACCGACCTGGAAGCCAAGGCCCTCAACTGGGAAGTACCCTCCAACTCCATGCTCATCGTCAACAAGGTGTCCCCGGGGCTGAACCACTTCGACGGATACACGGCGCTGCAGTACGCGCGCCTGCGCAAGATCGACAACGACTGGAAGCGCATCGAGCGCCAGCGCACCGTGATCGCGGCGGTGCTGGACCAGATCAAAAACGCCAGCGTCACCGAGCTGGACAACCTGCTCAATACCGTGCTGCCGCTGGTGCAGACCAACTTCACCAAATCCGAGATCGCGGCCCTGCTGGTGCAGCTGCCCGGGTTCCTGGGGGCGGAGGTGGAACAGCTTTCCATGCCGCTGCAGGGCACCTACGGCGTGCGCACCGGCATGGACGACCGCCTGATGTACGACCCCGACTGGGCGGTGAATATCAAGGCGCTGCAGGATTTCCTCTATAACGGAGAGACCGCCGAAGCCGTGATCGCCGCCACGCCGGAGACGGCCGCCGCCGGGGAGGAAACGGAACAGGAAGAAACCGGCGCCGAGAGCGCGGACGATACCTCCGCCTGGGATCGTGAGAGCGACCCTGCCGATGAATATATCCGCCAGAACCTGCATACGGTAGACTTGGCGTATCCGCTTGCCGCCGCGGACTTTGGCAGCAGCGACTACCGGCTGTTCCTGGCCGGTGTGGGCGGCAGCCGGGATGCCGACGTGCAGGGGGCGCTGGCGCAATATCTGGCCGGTCAGGGCGTGCGGGTGCTGGCGGTGCCCGACGGCGCCGCGGCGGGCGTTTTGCTGGACCGCTACCTTCAGACCGGCGATACCCGGACGCTGGAGCAGTACCTGCTGGCCCATCCCGCCGCAGAACGCGCGCAGCTGCGCGCCATGTGGCAGGATCTCTATGCGCTTTACCCGGGCCAGCTGCGCGCCGTCGGCCTGGGCGAAGACCAGAGCGGCGCTGTGACCGGCTATGCGGTGCAGGCGCTGGCCGGGATGGCCGTCGGCCAGCCGGAAAGCGGGATCGCCGACGTGGCGGACGGCATACAGGGCAGCAATGTGCGCAATGCGCTCTACTGGTTTGAACGGGGGATGCAGCGCAGCCCCCGTGAAATGGAACGCTGGCTGGGCGACCTGTACCCGCTGGCGCTGCGTCTGTACCAGGGCCTGAACGGCACGGTGCACACCGGCACGGCGGGAGATTTGACCGCCTGCGACCTGCAGCGGGCGCTGGAAACCTACCCGCAGGCGCAGATCCTGGCCTTTGTGGACGGGGAAGAGTCCCTCCAGACCGGGGACAGCCTGGCTTCCCGGATGGCGCAGTACCTGGAAGAAGCCGGCGAGGCCCCGGCGGAGAGCGGAACGCAGGATGCCGGAGTCTATAGCAGCCCCAACGCCGCCTATGCGGCGCAGGGCGTCTGCTCCATCGGCGTGCTGTACGGCCAGTGGGGGTATGACACCACCTTCACGGCAGACGACCCCGATACCTGCTGGAACAGCGACGGGCTGAGCAGCTGGCTGGGCGTCTACATCACCCCCGGCCGGGACGTGCTGCTGGCGCTGGACGGCGAGGACTGCCCGTTCGGCGGCGAGGGCGAACCGCTGCTGAAGGACGGGGCCGCCGACCCCTGCGGGACGGCCCAGAAACTGCTGATCCTCCATGAGAATAACCGGGTCTACACCGGCACGGCGGAGACGGCGCAGGAGGCTTCCTGAAAAAAATTCACAAAAAGCGTTGACAAACTGCCGGCGATGTGGTATAAATGCTTTAAACCAATGAAGCGAAAGTAAAACTGCAGGCGCAGCCACAGAGAGTCCCCGGGGCTGGGAAGGGGATGCAAAGCGATGCGGCACAATGGTTCGCAGAGGGCACGGGGAACGGGCGCAGGCCCCAGTATCCGCTGACGGAAGCCTCCGTTACAGGGCAGGGGAATGTTGGTTCCCTACAGAGTGGCCGCGGCAGCAGAACTGTCCGGCAAGCAAGGTGGCACCACAGATCGAATTGTATCTGCCCTTGCACAGAAGATCCTTCTGTGCGGGGGCAGTTTTCTTTTCCCCGCACAGGGCCGACCGGGAGGGTATGACCATGAAAACGATCCTGCTGAAAGAGCGATGGCGGGGCCCGCGGAACTGACCGGGCCGGGGCCTTGCCCCACGGCCGCCCCACGATTTTCTCTACACAAAAAAGGAGCTGCCTTATGAAAAAACTGCTTGCCGTTCTGTCTGCCGCCACGCTGATGACCACCCTCGCCGCCTGCGGCGCCGCGGGGACTGCCGGCGTTTCCTCCGCCGCTTCCGAGCCGGCCTCTGCCGGGGAGGCCGCTTACCGGGTCGCCATCGTCCAGCAGATGGACCACGCCAGCCTGGACGAGATCCGCACCGCCATCGAGGCGGAACTGGACGCCAAAGCCGCCGCAGGCACGGCCGTCGAATACAAGGTGTTCAACGGCCAGAACGACGCCACCACCCTCAACCAGATCGGCACCCAGATCGTATCCGACGGGTACGATGCGGTCATCCCCATCGCCACGCTGGCCGCCCAGTGTATGGCCACCGCCTGCGAGCCCACCGGCACGCCGGTCATCTACGCCGCCATCTCGGACCCCGCCGCCGCCGACCTGACCGGGATCGACTACGTTACCGGCACTTCCGATGCGCTGAACACCGCCTTTATCCTGGATATGATGCTGGCGGTCCAGCCCGACGTGCAGACCGTGGGGCTGCTGTACTCCAACTCGGAGGCCAACTCGGAAGCGCCCATCGCCGAAGCGAAAGAATACCTGGACGCCAAGGGCATCGCCTATGTGGAAAAGACCGGCAACACCAATGACGAGATCCTCTCGGCAGCAGCCAGCATGGTCGGCCAGGTGGACGCCGTCTTTACCCCCACCGACAACGTGGTCATGGCGGCGGCGTCCGCCGTGTCCGAGACGCTGACCGCCGCGGGCATCCCCTTCTACACCGGGGCCGACAGCTTCGTCACGGCGGGGGCTTTCACCACCTGCGGCGTCAACTACACCGACCTGGGCACCTACACCGCCGATATGGCGCTGGATATCCTGGAGAGCGGCGCCGTGCCCGAATACCATGTGATGGACGGCGGCATCATCACCGTCAATACCGAGACCGCCGCCGCGCTGGGCATCGACTACAGCGCGTTCAGCGAGATGGCCTCCCAGGTGGTGGAAGTCACCACCAGCGCCGAGTAAGCGAACACCCCGCCGCAAGAGAAAAGGGCCTTCTGTACGGTCCTTTTCTCTTGTGCGCGTCAGTACCACAATAAAGGAGAGTCCTGCCCCATGTTTACCGCTGCCACCGTGCTCAACGCACTGGAACTTGGCTTTATCTACGCGCTGGTCGCCATGGCGCTGTTTTTGAGTTTCCGCGTGCTCAACATCGCCGATATGACCACCGACGGCGCTTTCACCCTGGGCTGCGCCGTCTCGGCTACCGCCGCCGTGGCGGGCCATCCCTTCCTGGGGCTGCCGCTGGCCATGCTGGCGGGGGCGGCCGCCGGCTTCATCACTGCTTTCCTGCAGACCCGTTTGGCAGTGCGCTCGATCCTAGCGGGCATCATCACCAATACGGGCTTATATACCGTGAACCTGGCGGTCATGGGCTTTTCTTCCAACGTGCCCATGCTCAAGACGGAGACGGTCTTTACGGCGGCGCAGGCCCTTCTGGGGGAGGGCGCGCCCAGCCGGGTGATCGTGGCGGCGCTTATCACGGCGGCAGCCTGCGTGCTGCTCATCGCGTTTTTGGGCACGCGGATGGGCCTTTCCATCCGCGCCACCGGCGACAACCCCGATATGGTCCGCGCCTCCTCCATCAACACCACCTTCACCATCACGGTGGGGCTGTGCATCGCCAACGCCATGACGGCCCTTTCCGGCGCGGTGCTGGCCCAGTACCAGCGCTCCGCCGACATCAACCTGGGCACCGGCATGGTGGTCATCGGCCTGGCCTCCCTCATCATCGGCGAGACGCTGTTCGGCCGGGGCGGCCTGTGGACCAAGGCCGTGGCGGCCGTGGCGGGCAGCGTGATCTACCGTTTCATCATCGCGCTGGCCCTGCGGGCCAACGTCCCGTCGGAGTGCCTCAAGCTGATCTCCGCCGTCATCGTGGCGCTGGCCATCGCGGCCCCCGCCCTGCAGGCCCGGGCGGCTTTCCGCCGCCGCCGTGCCCGCGCAGAGAAAGAAGGTGCTTCCCGTGCTTGACCTGAACCATGTGAGCAAGACCTTCAACCCCGGCACCGTCAACGAAAAAGTGGCCCTGCAGGCCGTGGACCTCCATCTGGAAGCAGGGGACTTCGCCACCATCGTGGGTTCCAACGGCGCGGGCAAGTCCACGCTGTTCAACGCCATCGCCGGGGAGTTCATCGCCGACGCCGGCACCATCACCCTGGATGGGCAGGACATCACCTTCCAGCCGGACTACCGCCGCTCCAAAGTCATCGGGCGCATGTTCCAGGACCCGCTCAAGGGCACGGCGCCCCATATGACCATTGAGGAAAACCTGGCGCTGGCCTTTTTGCGGGCCTCGCGGCAGACTTCGCCTTTCTCCCGCATCACCAAAGCGGACCGCACTTTCTTTGCAGGGAAGCTGTCCGCTCTGGGCCTGGGGCTGGAGGACCGCATGAAACAGCCGGTAGGGCTGCTCTCCGGCGGGCAGCGCCAGGCGCTGACGCTGCTGATGGCCACCCTGGTCACCCCCAAACTGCTGCTGCTGGACGAACACACGGCGGCGCTGGACCCCGCCACGGCGGACAAGGTGCTGGAACTGACCCGGCAGATCGTGGCGGAAAACCGTATCACCTGCCTGATGATCACCCACAACATGCGCGACGCCCTGACGCTGGGCAACCGCACGCTGATGATGGACCGGGGCCGCATCGTGCTGGATGTGGGCGGGGAAGAGCGGGCCCACATGGGCGTGAACGAGCTGCTGGAACGCTTCGCCCAGAATGTGGGCCACCAGCTGGACAACGACCGCATCCTGCTCAGCAACGAGGAATAAAATGGAGGGGACTGCCCTTGCGGGCGCTCCCCTCCTTCTGTTTAAAACTTCAAAAAGACAGCGACAGCGGCAAGGATGCGCATGCTTCAGGCTGCCGGCTGCCCCGGCCAGTTGCCGGTGGCGGCGGTGGAACCGTCGGGGTACATCCACAGGGCGGCGACGTCCCCTTCGGGCAGCAGCGCCCGCCCGGTGTTTTCCGGCAGGCAGAACAGCGCGGTGGACCAGGCGTCCGCCATGCCGCCCTCGCCCCAGGGGGCCAGGATCGCCACGCTGCTGTAGTAGCGGGCCGGGTACCCCGTCGTCAGGTCGATCAGGTGGGCGTAGCGCACGCCCTCATACTCAAAATACCGCTGATAGTCGCCGCTGACCACCAGGCTGTACCCGGCGGGCAGCGCCAGCGTCTGGATGTAGGCCGGTTCGCTGCCCCAGGGGTTTTCCACGCCGATGTTCCACGCGCCCTCGCCGTTGGCTTTCTCCCCGATGGCGCGCAGATTGCCCCCGATGTTCAGCAGGGCGCTTTCCAGCCCCCGCTCCTCGGCGGCCTGGGCGGCCAGTTCCACGGCGTAGCCTTTGGCCACGGCGCCCACGTCCAGCCGCAGGTCCGGGTCGGCAAAAAAGACCGTCTGCTCAGCGCTGTCCAGCTGCAGGTCCGCCATGTCGATGTGGTCCCTGGCCGCTTCCAGCAGGTCCGGGTCCGGCGGGGCGGGAACGTCGCTCTCCCGGGCGTCGTGCCAGAGCGAGAGCAGCGCCCCGGCCGCCACATTGGTGGCGCCGCCGGTCTGTTCCCACACACGCCCGGCGCACCATTCCAGAAAGGCGTACAACTCCGGGGAGACCGCCACCGGGGCCGCGGCGGCCCCGGCGTTGACGTCGTACAGGTTGGTCATCCCGTCATAGTGGTGGTAGATGTCGAACAGCTGGTGGTAGTGCAGCAGGTCGGCGTGCAGGGCTTCCATCTGGGCGTCCCACTCCTCCTGGCTGCGGGCATACCCCCGCACCACCGAGACGGTGTCCAGCAGGTCGAACCAGGTAGTGGTGTATTCCCGCTGCCGGGTGGCGGCGCGCCAGAGCAGCGCCCCGCCCAGCAGCAGGACGGCTGCCGCCCCCAGCAGGGCCCGGCGGGCGGCGGGCATCACAGGCTGCCGCCGCCCACGGCGTCGTGTTCCCGGTTCAGTTCCAGCAGCAGCTGGGCCAGCGTCCACCCCTTGCTGGTGGGGGTGACCATGGCCCGCAGGGGCAGAGCGGCGCCGCTGGCGCTCACCATATCCAGAAAACGGTTCAATTCGCCGTTCTGGTGGCTCAACCCGCTGACGATCAGGGCCGGGCGGTCCGGCACGGCTGCCAGTGGGGCGGCGGGGGGCAGGGGCTTGCCGGCGCACAGGTCGCCGACCAGCGCCCCCAGGGCGCCGTTGTCCACCGGGCGCAGCGCCACCCGGCAGGCGCGGGCGGCGCGCTCCACGGCGTCGTAGCCGGGGCTGCCGGCGGGAAAATTCCACAACAGGGCGCAGCGGGGTTCACGAACGATATGGGCTTTCATGCTACAAATACCTCGTGTTGTAAAAAGTGCGCCGTCTTGCGGCGGCGCACGAAAAATCTGTCGAAGGGGATTTCAAAGAGGGCTGCGGAGCCGCGCGCCGCCTGCGGCGGATGCAGCAAGGCGAAGCAGGGGCGGCGGCCGCAGAACGCAAGCGCCCCAAGGCGCGCAGCGCGATGCGGGCACCGCAACCCGTTAAACAGGCGCGTCAGGCAATTGCCGTGCGCGTCTTGCCCCTTTTGAGGCGTTTACAGGTCGGGGTGGTATTCCTTGCAGGTGCATTTTTTCCATTTCAGGCCGCTGCCGCAGGGGCAGGGATCGTTGCGGCCGATCTTCTGCACCCGAACCGGGGCGGAGCCCTTGGCGCCGGGTTTGGCGGGCGCGCCCTCGCCGGTGGGCTTGGCCAGCTGTTCGCGCCTGGGCTGGGCGTTCTGCTGGCGGACCTCGATGGTCAGCAGCATGTGGACGGCGTCCTCCCGGATGGAGGCCACCATCTCGTCGAACATGGCAAAGCCCTCGATACGGTACTCCACCACCGGGTCGTGCTGGCCGTAGCCGCGCAGGCCCATGCCCTGCTTGAGCTGGTCCATGTTGTCGATGTGGTCCATCCACTTGGAGTCCACATTGCGCAGCAGGCAGATGCGTTCCAGTTCACGCATCATGGGCGCGCCGTACTTGGCTTCCTTGGCGGTCAGGATGTCCATGCCGCGCTTGTACAACTCGTCGGCGATGCCCTCCCGGGTCAGGCCGTTCAGCTGCTCGGTGGTATAGTTGAAGTCGGTGGGCAGGCACAGCCAGTTCATGAAATGGCGGCGCAGCCCGGCGAAATCCCAGTCGTCGGGGGTCTCGCCGTTGAGGTAGTTGGCGCAGGCGTCGTCGATGCTCTGGCGCATCATGTCGTGCAGGTTGCTGGAGATGTCCTCCCCGTTGAGCACCATCTGGCGCTGCTTGTAGATGATCTCGCGCTGCTGGTTCATGACGTCGTCATACTGCAGCACCTGTTTGCGGATGGCAAAGTTGGAGGCTTCCAGCTTTTTCTGGGCGCTCTCGATGGTGTTGGTGATGAGCTTGTTCTCGATGGGGACGTCTTCCTCGAGCCCCAGGGTGTTCATCAGGTTCTGCACCCGCTCGCCGCCGAAAATGCGCATCAGGTCGTCCTCCAGCGAGAGGAAGAACCGGGACGCGCCGGGGTCGCCCTGGCGGCCTGCACGGCCGCGCAGCTGGTTGTCGATGCGGCGGCTCTCGTGCCGCTCGGTGCCGATGATGAACAGGCCGCCGGCCTCGCGCACGGCTTCTGCCTCCCGCTTGACCTCGGGCTCGAACTCGGCGCACAGTTCGTCAAAGCGCCTGCGGGCGTTCAGCACCTCGGCGTCGTCGGTGTCGGCATGGCCGTCGCACTCGGTCAGCAGGAATTCCAGGCGGGCGTCGATGTCTGCCTCGGGCGGGGTGGGCAATTCGGCGCCCGTTGCTTTGGCGCGGGCCTTGGCGTGCTCGTACTCGTCCTTGCGCTGGTCCAGGTCCCGGGTCAGTTCTTTGGTCAGTTCCTTTTTCAGGGCTGCCTTGGCCATGTAGGGCACGTTGCCGCCCAGCATGATGTCGGTGCCGCGGCCCGCCATGTTGGTGGCGATGGTCACGGCGCCCTGCTTGCCGGCCTGGGCCACGATCTCGGCTTCGCGTTCGTGCTGCTTGGCGTTGAGCACGTTGTGCTCGATGCCGCGCTTTTTCAGCAGCTTGGAGAGCGCCTCGCTCTTTTCCACGCTGACGGTGCCCACCAGCACGGGCTGGCCCTTCTCGTGGCAGGCGGCCACCTGCTCGATGACGGCGTTGTATTTGCCGTTCACCGTCTTGTAGACGCTGTCGGGCAGATCCTTGCGGGCGCGGGGCTTGTTGGTGGGGATGCTGACGATCTGCAGGCCGTAGATCTCGCTGAATTCGTCCGCCTCGGTGGAAGCCGTGCCGGTCATGCCGGCCAGCTTGTCGTACATGCGGAAGTAGTTCTGGAAGGTGATGGTGGCCAGGGTCTTGCTTTCGGCAGCCACGTTCACGCCTTCCTTGGCCTCGATGGCCTGGTGCAGGCCGTCGTTGAAGCGGCGGCCGTACATCAGGCGGCCGGTGAATTCATCGACGATGATGACCTCGCCGTCTTTAACGATGTAGTCGGTGTCCCGGTGCATGACGCCGCGGGCCTTGATGGCGCCGTCGATGTAGTGGCGCAGGGCCATGTTGTCGGCGTCGGCCAGGTTTTCCACGCCGAAGTAGGCTTCCGCCTTCTCCACGCCGGACTCGGTCAGGGTGGCGGTCTTGCGCTTTTCGTCCACCACGTAGTCGCCGTCCACCTGCTCCTCGGCGGCCACCTTGTCGTCCAGTTCCACGATGACGCTCTTTTTCAGCGTCTTGGCGAAGTCGTCGGCGCGCTTGTACATCACGCTGGAATCCTCGCCCTTGCCGCTGATGATCAGCGGGGTGCGGGCCTCGTCGATGAGGATGGAGTCCACCTCGTCCACGATGGCGTAGGCATGGCCGCGCTGCACCATGTTCTGCTTGTAGACCACCATGTTGTCGCGCAGGTAATCGAAGCCGAACTCGTTGTTGGTGCCGTAGGTCACGTCGGCGGCGTAGGCTTTCTTGCGGTCGGCGGGTTCCACGCCGTGGACCACCAGGCCCACGGTCAGGCCCAGGAAACGGTAGACCTTGCCCATCCATTCGCTGTCGCGGCGGGCCAGGTAATCGTTGACGGTGACTACGTGCACACCGTTGCCGGTCAGGGCGTTCAGATACACCGGCATGGTGGCCACCAGCGTCTTGCCTTCACCGGTCTGCATCTCGGCGATGCAGGCGCGGTGCAGCACGATGCCGCCGATGATCTGCACCGGGTAGGGCTTCATGCCGATCACGCGCCAGTCGGCCTCGCGGCAGACGGCAAACGCTTCCGGCAGCAGATCGTCCAGCGTCTCGCCTTTGGCCAGCCGGTCCTTGAATTCGCCGGTCTTGGCCTGGAGCTGCTCGTCGGTCAGCTGCTGCATCTCCGGCTCCAGCGCCAGCACCTTGTCCGCCAGGGGGCGGATGCGCTTCAGCTCTTTATCGGAAAAGGTCCCGAACAGTTTTTCAAAAAATGACATAGGAAAACTCCGTATTTCCGCCGCTTTTGGGGCGCGGCAATCTAGTTTGCACACTTTACTATAATACACCCGCACAGGGGATGCTGTCAAACCTGTGCGGGTGGTTTTGCAAATTATTTTGCCGGGCTGCCGCTGCGCGCGGGCAGGCTCAGCAATACCAGCATCACGAAGATGCAGCCGAAGCCCAGGGCGTCCCACAGGGTAAAGGGGGAACCCAGCAGCAGCGTGCTGAGAATGGCGGCTGTGACCGGCTCGGCAAAGCTGTAGAGGCTGGCGCGCTGGGGGCCGATCAGCGGCACGCCGGACATGTACAGGCTGAACGCCGTCACATTGCCCACCAGCACGACCACCAGGATGCCGATAACGCCCACGGCGCTGGGCACGTAGCCCATGGTCCAGGGGCGGAAGATCAGGTGGAAGGCGGCGCCGCCCAGCAGGAAGGCCCAGCCCTGCAGCAGCGGCGTGGGGTACTGGGCCTGCAGGCGCTTGGGCCACATGGTGTAGATCACCACGGTGCAGGCGCAGACCAGCCCGGCGGCCAGGGCGGCCGGGCTGACCGCCAGACTGGTCAGGCTGCCGTGGGTGGTCAGCAGAAAGACCCCCAGCAGCGCCAGCAGGATGCTGCACAGTTCAAACAGGCGGGGCGTGCGGCGCTGCTGCAGGCAGAGCACCAGCAGGATCAGCACGGGGGAGAGGTCCTGCAGGATGGTGGCGATGCCCGCCGTGGAAAGCTGGATCGTCAGGAAATAGAGAAACTGGCAGAAACTCACGCCCGCCAGCCCGTAAACCAGCAGGTCGATGGTGTTGCGGGGATCGGCCTTCCAGTTCCAGGGGGCGAACAGCTGTTTGCGGTCCTTGAAAAAGTAGTACCCGCACAGCAGCAGCCCGGCCAGCAGCAGCCGGATGGGCACCAGCCAGGTAGAATCCATATTTTCGCGGGTGAACAGGTATTGGCCCATACAGCCGGAGATCCCCCAGCAGGCCGCGCCGCCCATCGTCAGGCAGGCGCCTTTTACACGGTCAGACATCGTTTTTTCCACTCCTCAGGGTATATCGGAACCATCAAAAGTTTCAGGCACGCCCTAAAATCATTGGCACGGCTTCCCGCAGGCCGGAGGCCACCGGGGCGCCGGTGCGGCGCAGTACCTCCGGCGGCTGGTGGCCGCCGCTTTGCAGCACGCAGCGCACCCCCAGCGCCTGCGCCACTTCCCAGTCATGGGTCGTATCGCCGAGCATCACGGCGCGGCGGGGGTCGAACCCGGACCGCCGCAGGTATTGCAGGCCCAGGTCCACTTTGCTTTTGGCGTAAATATCGCCCAGGCCCAGCAGTTCGTCAAAATAGCCGTCCACGCCCCGCGCTTCCGCCTGGCTGCGCAGCGTGCCGAGGGGGCTGGCCGAAAGGATGACCTGCCGCAGTCCGGCGGCCCGGAACGCTTCCAGCGCTTCGCGCGCGCCGTCCAGCAGGGGGCAGGCGGCGCTGGCGGGGATGTAATCCTCCATAAAGCTGCGGGCCAGTTCGTCAAAGCTGTGGCGGGCAAAATCAAACCCGGCGCGGGCGTAGTAGTCCTGCACCGGGAAGCCGAAGATCGCCCGGTACTGTTCGCGGTCGTACCGCTGCGGATAGCCGAACCGCGCCAACAGACGGTTGAGCGCGTCTTCGCACAGTTGGACGTCATCCAGCAGGGTACCGTTCCAGTCCCACAAGATCAGTTCCGGGCGCATAGAGTCACCTCGTATTTTATAAGGAAATTTACTTTTCGGTAAAGACCCGCTTGAGCGCGGCGTTGGATTCGATGAGCTTGACGAGCGCCACGCCCAGGACCGTGCAGCTGATCAGCTCACCCACGCCCACGGAGATCCCGTTGCCCAGGCACAGCAGCCAGACCGGCGCGCTCATGGCGCGGTAGTCGGTGAAGAACAGGGTGATCTCGACGCCCACGATGACGGCGTTGAAGAGCACCGGCGGCAGGGAAGCGGGGATCGCCAGCCCCTTGATGCGCACATTGCGCAGCTTGTAGGTCACCAGGCAGGCCAGCAGCGTGGCCAGCGTGCCGAAGACCACGTCCAAAATGGTGGAGCCGAACAGGTTGGCCAAAAAGCAGCCCAGCGTCACGCCCACGATGTATTCCGCCCCAAAAACAGGCAGCAGGCAGAGGGCCTCGGCGATGCGCACCTGCACGGCGCCATAGCTGAAGGGGGCCAGCACCAGGCAGAGCACCACATAGACGGCCGCGATGACGGCGCAGCGCACCAGACGCTGCACCGAGGGGCGGCCGCCGGCCTGCTTTTGCAGCAGGCGCAGGGCCGCCAGGGCCACGAGAACGGCGGCCAGGGCCGCAACGGATACAGAAACAGAAAACATACGATACTCCGGCGGGATAGATTTTGACCGCGCGCGGGACCGCCAGCCCCACGCCGGTTTGTCGCCGTGCCGGGCACGGCGGAGCCTAAAATCCTAAGTTGCTCAACAAAGGGCTATTATAACAAAGGCGGGCGGCCATTGCAAGGGGGAACGGGCTTGACTTTCCCGGGCAAACCATTTATAATACTAAAGTTCCATGCCGGTGTGTTGGAATTGGCAGACGAGACGGACTCAAAATCCGTTGGTGGTGACACCGTGTGGGTTCGACCCCCACCACCGGCATTCTTCGGAAAGCGGCCCCCGCGGGGGCCGCTTTCTTTTTGCGCTGCGCATAAACGGCGGGCGCGGATGTGCCGCCGAAGCCTGGCGGTGCGATGTGTAAAAAATCGGGATGCTTTTTTGTGGGTTTTAGACAAAAAAGTAGTGCATTTTGTTAAATCCGTTTACAAAAGACAAAATTTGTGCTACAGTGAGGCAAATTCTCCACCTGCTGCGGCAGGTGCCGTATCATGAGGTGACGCAATGCCATACGAATATCTGTGGGCGGATATGCACGCCAACCCCCATCATCACCAGATCGGCCAGCTGGAACAGTGGTACCGGCATGCCAGGCAGGTCATGGACTTCTGGCCCATCGCCTACTATCCTTTTGCCATCCGCCGCACGCCCACCGGCGCGGAACTGGAGGACCTGATCCCGGAGGCCGACCTGCGTGCCGACTGGGAAGCGGTGCTGGCCCTGGCCCGCCGCGCCGAGGCGGAAGGCTGGCCGCTGTTCCCCGGCTACGAGTGGCAGGGCAACGGCAGCGACGGCGACCATAACGTGTTTTTCCCCACCACGGCAGGCGAGATGCTCCACCCGATGACCTACGCGGAACTGCGGGACGCCCTCAAACCTTCCGGCGCCATCGCCATCCCGCACCATGTGGCCTACCAGCCGGGGAGCCGCGGCAAAAACTGGGCCACCCATGACCCGGAATTTTCGCCCTTTGCCGAGATCTACTCCAGCCATGGCTGCAGCGAGAATGACGACGGCCCCATCGGGATGGAACGGCACGAGCATATGGGCCCGCGCACCAGTGTGACCTGCTACGAGGCGGGGCTGGACCGGGGGATCGAAGTGGGCTGCATCGCTTCCGGCGACAACCACGCGGTACCGGGGGAATGCGACCACGGCATGATGTGCGTGCTGGCCGCAAGCCGCAGCCGCGCGGATATCTGGCAGGGGCTGCAGGCGCGCCGGGTGTACGGCGTGAGCCGCAGCCGCATGCAGATCAACGCCACGCTGGGCGGCGCCGACATCGGGGCGCGGGTGGCGCCGGGCCCTGCGGAACTGTCGCTGGACCTGACGGCGGCCAATGCCATTGACCGCGTGGAGATCCTGAAGGATAACATCCTGGAAAAAATGGTGGTCCATTCCGGCACCTGGGAGCGCGCGCCGCTGCCGGAGCGTTTTGCCTTTAAGTTTGAACTGGAATTCGGCTGGGGGCCGGAGACCCGGATCTTCCCCGACGCCGCCGAAAAACTGTGGCAGGGCCGCCTGGAGGTGCCCGGGCGCATCCTGAGCGTGGAGAAGCTGTGGAACACCTTCGGCCAGCAGATCGTAGAGCAGCAGGAGCGCAGCTGTGAATTCCGGCTGACCACCCACCGCGGCACCGAGAGCGGCAAATGGATGGGCCCCAGCCAGGTCCGCCGCGAAAGCCTGGTCTTTGAGGTGGAAGGCGGCATCGACGACGTGCTGCAGCTGACAGTGGACGGCGAACGGTACGAACTGCCGGTGCGCCAGATGCTGCAGGGCACACGGATCTACGCCCAGTACCGCCAGAGCGAAGCGCGCATCACCGAGAAATTCGGCCCCACCCCCCATTACCGGGACGATTTTATCTGGCACTGCGCCTTCAAGTTCCGGGTCCGCCGCGCGGCGCCCGCTGCGGCTTACCGCCTGCAGTATCGTCAGCCGCTGGAACTGGAACCCGGCAGCCAGTACCGCCTGCGCGTCTGGCTCAAAAACGGGGATGCGGCCTGGGTCAGCCCCTTCTTCTGCCGGTGAACCGGGCGGCAGGAAAGGGCTTGACAAAACCCATTTAAATGTGCAATAATAAACGGGAAGACAATACCCACAAAGCGGTGGAACGCAAGTTCCGCCGCTTTTTTTCGTGTTTGCCGGCCAACAGGACCCGTATGGGGGACTTGTCCAGTCATTTTGCTTGAGAAAAGGGGGCGTGTTTTGTGCAGATTCCATAAAATAAAGGGGGATAAAAGTTCCCCCTTTTACGGAGTGTCGAATTCCGCTATACTGGAGGCAACAAGCAAACCATGGAGCAGACCGCGCCCGCCGGTGCGGCCCACAACAAAGAAAGCAGGGTGATTCCGTGAACAAAAAGTCAGGCAGTCTGGCAGCCCGGATCCCGTCCCGGGTCTGGCTGCTGATCTCGCTGGTCGTGGCGCTGATCGTCTGGACGATCCTTTCGGTCATGCCGCTCACTGCAAGAAGCTTCCCCAATGTTATCGTCACCATCCAACAGATCGGCGTCATGTATGAACGCGGCGTGCTGCTGACGGATATCGGCAGCAGTTTGATCTCGGTCCTGGCCGGTTATGTGCTGGGCTTCGTCATCGCCCTGCCGGTGGCGATCCTGATGGCCTGGTACCTGCCGGTGCGCAACATCCTGCGCCCCTGGATCATGTTCATCCGCAACATACCCCCTCTGGCCTATGTGCCGCTGATCGTTCTGTCCGCCGGCGTCGGCCGCCGGCCCCAGATCATCACCATCACCATCGCCACGCTCCTCATCATGTGCATCACCATCTACCAGGGCGTGATGAACATTGACGATACGCTGATCCGCGCGGCGCGGGTGCTGGGCGCCAAAGACAAGGATATCTTCATCCGCGTCATCGCCCCGGCCAGCCTGCCCTTCATCATGACGGCGGTCCGCCTGGGCGCCTCCACCGCGCTGACTACCCTGATCGCGGCCGAATCCACCGGCGCTATGGCCGGCCTCGGCATGCGGATCCGTACCTTGAACAGCAATTTCGACAACGACCCCATGTTGCTGTACATTATCCTCATCGGTATTCTCGGCCTGATCGTTGAGAAGCTGATCGACTTTGCAGAAAGGAAGCTGACAGGATGGCAGGAGAAGCGAGAAGCGTAAAGGTCAAGATCGACAACGTCAAGATGGTCTTCAACACCCGCAAAGGGGAGATGACGGCCCTCAACGGCGTCAATCTGGACATTCACGAGAACGAATTTATCACCGTCGTTGGCCCTTCCGGCTGCGGCAAATCCACTTTGCTCAACATCATCGCCGGCCTGCTCACCCCCTCTTCCGGCGAGGTGCTGGTCAACGGCCAGAAGGTCGAAGGCGTCGGCCGTGAGCGCGGCGTCGTCTTCCAGCAGTACGCGCTGTTCCCCTGGCTGACCGTCAAAAAGAACGTCTGCTTTGCACTGGAGATGCGCGGCATCAAGGGCGAGGAAGCGGAAGAGCAGGCTATGAAATACCTGCAGATGGTGGACCTGGAAAAGTTCGCCGACCATTACCCCAAGGAACTGTCCGGCGGCATGAAACAGCGCGTGGCCATCGCCCGCGCCTACGCGGCGGAGCCGGAGATCCTGCTGATGGACGAACCCTTCGGCGCGCTGGACGCCCAGACCCGTGCCCAGCTGCAGACCGACCTGCTGAACACCTGGGAGAAAAAGCAGAAGACCTGCTTCTTCATCACCCACGATGTGGAGGAGGCCATCATCCTTGGCCAGCGCTGCGTCATCATGAGCGCCCGCCCCGGCCGCATCAAGAAGATCATCGACATCGACATCCCCTATCCCCGCACGCAGGAGACCCGCATGAGCCCCCGCTTCAATGAACTGAAGAACGAGATCTGGGGCGAGGTCTACAAGGAATACCTGGAAGTGCGCAAATAACGGTCCGAACGGGCGCCCGCCGGGCCCCGTCACGATATTCATCAAATTGGAGGCACACACATGAAAAAACTGCTTGCAACCCTTATGGCAGCGGCGATGGCCCTCAGCCTGGCCGCCTGCGGCTCCACCAGCAGCTCCGCCGCGCCGGAGAGCGCACCGGCGGACGCCGGTTCCAGCTCGGCAGCAACCTCGGAGGCTGCTTCGGAGAGCACCTCCGCCGAGCCCATCACCATGAACGTGGCATACATGCCCAACTACTCCAGCCTGGTCGAAGTCGTCACCGCCGACAAGATGGGCTACTTTGAGGAGGAAGGCATCGACGTCAACCTGGTCCAGTTCCAGGACGGCCCCACCATCATCGCGGCTATGGAGAACGGCTCCATCGACGTGGGCTACATCGGTTCCGGCGCGCATAAGCTGTGCATCAACGGCCAGGCCAAGATCTTCTGCTTCGCCCACGTGGGCAACGGCGACCGCGTCATGGCCCTGAAGAGCCACGGCATCGAGACCGCCGCCGACCTGGCGGGCAAGACCATCGGCTACTCTGCCGGTACTTCCAGCGAAGCGATCCTCAACAAGACCCTGGCCTCTGCCGGCCTGAGCATGAGCGACGTGAACGCCATGGAGATGGAAGCTTCCGGCATCGTCAGCGCCATGATCTCCGGCTCTCTGGACGCCTGCGCCCTGTGGAGCCCCAGCACCCTGGCCGTTGAGGAAGAACTGGGCGACGACGTCATCGAACTGGCCGACAACCTGAGCTTCTCCGACAGCTCCGCTTCCGTTTCCAGCTGGATCTGCATGTCTGAATACGCCGACGCCAACTACGACAACCTGCTCCGCTTCACCCGCGCTCTCTACAAAGCGAAGGATTACCGCGCCGACGAGGCCAACGCCGAGCAGATCAGCCAGTGGATCGCCGAAGAGTGCGGCCTGGATTTTGACACCGTCTACGCACAGCGCGGCGACGCCGAGTGGCTCACCAGCCAGGAAATGATGGATGAAGTCAACGACGGCACCATCGAAAGCCTGTACAAGTCCCAGCAGGACGGCTTCATCGCCAGCGGCGACGTCGAGGCGGAAGTCCCGGTCAGCGACTACGTTATGTTTGATCTGATGAAAGAGGCCGCCGCGTAAACGGCTGCCCGGTACAAAGTAAACCCTAACCGTGACAAAACGGGGCACAAAACGGACTTTGTGCCCCGTTTTGTACGCGTAAGGGGGGACCTGCGGCAGAACTTTTTACAAATACTTCCCCCGAAAATCTTATTTTTGTGCTATAATGCTGTCATAAGAATGACGGACGGGAGGGAAAACAGAAAATGCCGCTGCTTGTCGCTGCCTGCCTGCTGGCCGTTTCGGCGGTCTTTGCGGTGGTCCGCCGCAAAAAGGAGTATGTCCTGCTCTGCGCCCTGGCGGCCAGCCTGGTCGTTTACCTCTGGTTCATGCTGACCTATATCGCCAAAAAGGGCGGCATTGCGGAACCGCTCAGCACGGTGCTGTTCGTCACGGCGGGGTTCCGGCACCGGCTGCAGTATTCCATCCTCACGCTGCAGCAGCTGGGGTACGGCGTGGCGGTGGGGCGGTTTCTGTTCCCTTTCCTGTTCCTGCTGACGGCGCTGGAATATTCCAGCAGCCCGCGCACCTTCTGGCTGCGGCGCCACGGCTGGCTGCTGGCTTTCCTGCCGGCGGCGGCGCTGGTGCTCTACTTCCCTCCGGTATTCCTGCGCTTTGCCGACCATGCCGCGCCGCAGAAGGTGGCGGTGTACGGTTCGCTGGCCTGGATCGCCGCCTATCTGCTGGCGGGCTGCGTCCTGCTCATCCGGGAACCGGCCCGCACCCGCATCCGCTATATCCGCAATTCCATGGTCGTGCGCTGCGTGCTTCTTTGCAGCATTGCGGCGCTGTATGCCATCTACTGCCCCCAGGACCCGGCGCAGGTCTACCTGTTCTACCGCGGCGACTATATGTTCTCACTGGGGATCTGGTATCTGACGCCCTACCTGTCGCCGGGCACCTACCTGGTGATCGTGATCATCAATATGGTCTCGCTGCTGCTGGGCACGTTGTCCATGGTCGGCATGGCGCGCATCGAGTGGAGCGAAACGCAGGACGACATCAGCCTGCAGCGCAAATACGACACCGTGCGCATGGGCGGCGGCGTGTTTTTGCACGGCATCAAGAACCAGCTGCTGGCCAACCGGGTGCTTGGCCGCCGCCTGGACGCGGAACTCTCCGCGCCGGCGCCGGATCTGGAAAAGGCCCGGGCGCTGGCCCGGCAGATGACCGATACCAACGAAGGGCTGCTGGAACATGTGGGCGAACTGTACAAAAGCCTGAAATCCAACGCGATCTCCATGCGCGAATGCCCGGTGGAGCATCTGGTACAGGGCGCGGTGCGGGCGCTGAACAAAAAATATCCGGCGGCCTGCGTGGATACGGACCTGCCGCCCGGCCTGGTGGTGCTGGCCGATGAATCGCATATGGAGGCGGTGCTGGCCAACCTGCTGATCAATGGCTGGGAAGCCACGGTCGCCGCCGGGCGGGATACCCCGCTGCGCTTGACCTGCTACGAAAAGCCCACCCAGATCGGCATCTGCGTGCAGGACGGCGGAGTGGGGATCGGCAAATATGAGCTCAAAAAGATTTTTGAACCGTTCTATTCCAGCAAGAATTCCAATTCCAACTGGGGCATGGGGCTGTACTATGTGCGCACCATCGTGAAAAAGCACATGGGCTCCCTGCGGGTGGACAGCGACTACGGCAAGGGGACGTCTTTCTATATCCTGCTGCCCAAACTGCTGCCCGAGCGGGTCAAAAGGGGGAAGGCGCCTGTATGAACATCCGTATTCTGGTGGCGGAGGATAATGAGATCCTGCGCGAAGATCTGTGCCAGCAGCTGAACAGCCAGCCGGATTTCAGCGTGACAGGGGAGGCGCCCAGCGGCGCCAGGGCTGTGGAACTGGCGCTGGCAGAAGATTTCGACGTGATCCTGCTGGATATTGAAATGGAGAGCATCCAGGCGGGGATCGATGCGGCTGCACGCATCCATCCCCAGCGCCCGCAGGCCCGCATCATCTACCTGACCGCCCACGACAATGACGACATGATCCTTACCGCCATGGCGACCGGGGCGGTGGACTACTTTGTAAAAGGCAGCGACAACGAACTGCTTTTCCGCCACATCCGCATGGCTTACGCGGGGACGCCGATCATGAGCGCCCATACCCAGGAAGTCATGCTGCGCGAATATTCCCGGCTGCGCCGCAACGAGACCAGCCTGCTGTACTTCGTCAACACGCTGGCGTCGCTGACGCCTACCGAGCGGGAACTGATCCGCTATCTGCTGCAGGGGCTCAACGCCCGGCAGATCAGCGAGATCCGGGTCGTCGGCCTGGATACCGTCAAGGGGCAGATCCACCGCATCCGGGAAAAATTCGGCTGCACCCGTACCAAGGAGATCGTGGCCCATATCCGGGACCTGGGGCTGGAACATCTGTTCCGGTAACGGCGTTCTGCAATTTTTGCATCTGTGGTTTCATTTATCCATAGAAACGAGCTGAATGAAAGGAGCTGTAACAAAGATGGATAAGGCATATTATCACATTTCGGAAGAAGCGCTGGGCGAGGGGGCGAAGATCCCTCTGGTCAAGATGGAAAGCTCGGCGGCTGTGTTCCGCGCCATGGCGGATAAGATGGCGGACTGCATCCTGGCCAACAACGCGGCCGGGAAGCACACGGTGTTCATCTGCCCGGTGGGCCCGGTGGGGCAGTATCCGCTGTTCGTGGAGCGGGTCAACCGTGAGCGCATCAGCCTGAAAAACGTCTGGTTCCTGAATATGGACGAGTATCTGGAGGATGACGATACCTACATCGACCGCAGCAGCCCGCTGTCTTTCCGCGGTTTTATGGACCGTGTGGTCTATTCGCAGATCGACCCCGAACTGGTCATGCCGGAAAACCAGCGCGTATTCCCCGACCCGGCAGATCCCGCCCACATCGACAACGTCATTGAAGAACTGGGCGGTGTGGACATCGCCTTCGGCGGCATCGGCATCACCGGCCACCTGGCCTTCAACGAACCCCAGGAGGAACTGAGCTGCGCCGAATTTGCCGCGCTGCCCACCCGCGTCCGGGACATCCGGCCCGAGACCCGCGCCACCAACTCGGTGGGCGACCTGGGCGGCGCGCTGGAGTGCATGCCCAAGCGCTGCGTCACCATCGGCATGAAGCAGATCCTCGGCGCGCGGGAAGTCTGCCTCGGCGTGTTCCGTGACTGGCATCGCGCGGTGGTGCGCCGCGCCGCCTACGGCGAGCAGACGGCCGAATTCCCCGCCACCCTGGCGCAGAACCATCCCAACGCCTGCATCTATATCAACGACGTGGCGGCCAAACAGCCGTACTGAGGAGGTGCCATCATGGCGGATGTTCTGTTTCAAAATGCCCGCGTTTACCGGGACCACGCCTTTGAAACGGCGGACGTCCTGGTCTGCGGCGGCGTCATCGACGGCGTCGGTGCCCATCTGACGGCCCCGGAAGGCTGCCCGGTGGTGGACCTGGGCGGCCGTGTGCTGGCGCCCGGCTTCCTCGACCTGCACACCCACGGCGGCGACGGCATCGACGTCAATGCGGCCACGGCGGAGGACCTTGCCAGGATCGGCGCCTTCTTTGCCCGCCACGGAACCACCGGCTGGCAGTGCAGCATCCTCACCGATACCGAGGAACAGACCCTGTGGTGCATCGGCCAGGCCAAACAGGCCATGGCCGCGCCCGTCACCGGCGCCCGGCTGCTGGGCATCCATCTGGAAGGGCCGTTCCTCTCGACCGAGTACAAGGGCGCCATGCCCGAAAGCCTGCTGCGCAAAGGCGACGCCGCGCTGTTCCGCCGTTACCAGAAAGCCGCCGGAGGCGCGATCCACTACATCACCGTCTCGCCCGAAGTGGAGGGCGTCAATGAGATGATCGCCGAGATCGCCGGCGAGGTCACGGTAGCCATCGGCCATTCCGGCGCTGATTACGATACTGCCTGCCGGGCCATCGCCAACGGGGCCAAGGTCTGCACCCATACGTTCAATGCCATGGGGCTGTTCCACCAGCACCGTCCGGGCATGATGGGCGCCGTGCTGGAACACGATATTTACTGCGAGGCCATCTGCGACGGCCGCCACCTGCATCCCGGCACGGTGCGGATGCTGCTGGCCTGCAAGGGCTGGGACAAAGTGGTCGCCATCACCGACAGCATCCAGGCCGCGGGCCTGCCCGACGGCCACTACAAACTGGGCGTCAACGATGTGGTCGTGGTGGACGGCGACGCCAAGCTGGCCAGCAACGGCGTGCGCGCGGGCAGCACGCTTTCCCAGGATACGGCGCTGCGCAACATCATGGCTTTCACCGGCCACGGGGCGGAGGACGTGCTGCCTCTGCTGAGCGAAAACCCGGCCCGCCTGCTGGGCATCTTCGACCACAAAGGCAGCATCGACCCCGGCAAAGACGCCGACCTGGTGGTGCTGGATGACGGCTGGCAGGTATGCCGTACCATCGTGGGCGGCGTGACCGTCTACCAGGCGGAGTAAAAGCAGTTGACGGAATGGAAATTTCATGATACACTCGTGTTGATATAACAACAGAAAGGGGATTTTCTATGCTGGTACCTATGCGAGCGATCCTGGAAGCGGCGGACAAGCACCGCTACGGGCAGGGCGCATTCAACATGAACAGCGTCGGCCAGGTGGAGGCGGCGGTGCGCATCCATGAACTGCTGGATTCACCGGCCATCCTGCAGGGGGCGGAAGCCTCCAACGCGTACCTGGGCGGGGCGGCGGATTTCATGCACGGCTCCATCGAGGAAAAGCAGAAGGGCGCGAAAGTGCTGGGCGACGCCGTCAAGCGGTATGGTGCGGACAGCCCCATCCCGGTGGCGCTGCACCTGGACCACGGCAAAACGCTGGAGAGCGT
>DXBF01000060.1 GCA_019116705.1 Candidatus Gemmiger avistercoris | reverse complement strand
CGCCCGAAGGCTGGGGCACCACGCTGGTCAACGTCTGCTGGGGCGCCTGGTTCGGCCGCGTCCTGATGGAGACCGGCATCGCCTCCACCCTGATCCGCAAGACCGTGGAGCTGGGCGGCGACCGTCCCATCGTCACCATCATCCTGCTGAACGTCGTTACGGCCTTCATCTTCACGGCCATGATGGGCGCGGGCCCCGTTATCGCCATCGGCGTTATCGTGCTGCCCATCCTGATGTCCCTCGGCGTGCCCAAGGCCATCGCCATGTTCACCTTTATGGGTTCCGTTTCTGCCGGTATGTACCTGAACCCGGTCCTGCAGTGGAGCCAGCTGCGCGCCTTCATCCTGGCGGCTGACGAAATGCCCGAGTTCTCCTTCACCTGGTACGCCACCCACTGGGGCTACTTTGCCCTGGCCATCTCGCTGGTGGTGGTCTGCATCCTGGCGGGCATCTACCTGAAGGTGAGCAAGCCCAGCCACGCCTGGGCCGCCCAGACCCGCGGCGCTTCCGAGCAGAAGGACGCCCCCCTCTACGCCCTGATCCTGCCCATCGTCCCCGTCGTGCTGAAGATCGCGTTCGACTTCTCCGTCATCGGCGGTTTCGTCATCGCGGGCTTTGCGGCGCTGTTCCTCTGCGGCCGCATGAAGGGCAGCTTCAAAGAGAACTGCCAGCTGGTCAACAAGCTGTACTATGACGGCGTGGTCGATACCGCCCCGCTGATCGGCTTCCTGCTGACCCTGCCCATGTTCAACACCTGCGCCAGCTACGCGGCCCCCTATTTCAAGGAAGTGCTCGGCAGCTTCATGCCCACCAATGAGTACGTCATCTGCGCGCTGTTTGCGGCCCTGTCCATCATGGGCTTCTTCCGCGGCCCCCTGACCCTGTACGGCTGCGGCGCCGCTACGCTGGGCGTGCTGCGCGGCGTCGGCAGCTTCTCCGCCCCGTTCCTGTTCTGCGTGTTCACGATCCCGTCCACCACGGTGAACGTCGGTTCCTGCATCACCCAGAGCTGGATCGCCTGGGGCCTGGCGTACACGAAGGTCGAGTCCAAGGATTACCTCAAGCTCTCGATCCCGTTCGCGTACATCACTTCCATCCTGCTGTATGTCCTGACGGCCTTCACCGTGACCGGCCTGACCGGCTCCTGGCTCGTCTCCTGACGGCAGCCCCGCCGCCGCCCCCTTCCCGTGCGGCCTGCTGATAAGCACCAAGGCAACTGCCTGAAAACCCCGGCCCCGGACCATTGCGGTCCGGGGCCGGGGTTTGCTTTTTCAGCGTATCATGATCCTTCCAGCATCTTTTTCATCTGGATCACCCATGGCGTAGGCCCGAAATTCTTCTTCGTGCAGACCGGGTGTTCCAGTTCGGGAAGTTCCGGGCACTGCCAGCGTTCCTGCGGGTCGTCAAAATTGCAGTTCCGCAGGATCTTCAGCTGGCGCATGGCCCAGCGCTCATGGACCATGACCTCGTCGTAGCTCCTGTAGCGGTCCGCGAACGCCTTCAGCCGGGCGGCCACGTCCGGGTATTGCGCCGCTACGTTGTGCTCTTCGTTGGGGTCCAGGCTGCAGCGGTAGAGGTGCGGGTCATCCTCCAGGCCGGAATAGACGAAATATTTCCAGTCTTTCCAGCGGACCATGCGGCCCAGGGAAGTCCCGCCGCCCGCCAGGTAGGTGTACAGTTCGCTGAGCACCATCCGCTCGGGGTCCCCGGTCCCCTCCGCCAGCTGCGGCGCCAGGCTCTTGCCGTCGCCGGGCAGCGGCTCGACCCCCGCCAGTTCGCAGACCGTGGGCCCCACGTCCAGCAGGCTTACCGGGCTTTCGATGGTGCGCCCCTGGGCGATGCCGTCGCCCTGCACCACAAAGGGGATGTGCACGGCAGGGTCGTAAAAGACCTGCTTGCCGTAATACCCATGGGTGCCGTTCATGTCGCCATGGTCCGACACATAGAGGAACACGCCCTCGCGCCCGGTGCGTTGCAGGTACGCCTGGAACGCGTCGTACACGGCCCCGATGTGGCGGTCCTGCATTTCCACCAGGCCGTAGTAAGCCGCCCGCGCGGCGCGGGCCACCTCGGGGTCGGCTTCCTGCATTTTCCCCGCCAGCGCCGCACCGCCGTCAAAGGTGTCCGACACGTCGCTCAGGTCCACCTTGCCGTAGTAGTAATCGTACAGTTCCGGCGGCGCCACATAGGGGAAGTGCGGCCCGTAGGTGCCCACCGTGATGAACTGGGGGCGGTCATGGTCCTGCGCCAGATATTCCAGCGCATGTTCCACCACATAGCGGTCATAAGCCAGCACGGGGGAATCCCCGCCGCCGATGTAGCGCACCGACCCGTTTTCGTCATAGCCGGTCACCTTGCTGGGCGTGCCGTCGGCCCGCCTGGGGGCCGGGACCCCGTTGTGGAAAACCGGCGTGCGGTCCCCGGCGATGCGGCGGGAATAGCCGTGCCGCTGGTCCGGCCCCACGAAGTGCATGCGCCCGCAGAGGACCGTATCGTACCCGGCCGCATTGAGGCAGTGCAGGAAGGTGGCCTGGTCCGACGGCAGGGAGCCGAAGTTGAACAGCACACCGTTGTTGCTGGGCAGCTGGCCCGAGATCATGGCCGCCCGGGCCGGTACGCAGAGCGGGCAGGCCGTCATGGCGTTGGCCATGGCCACGCCGGTCCGGGCCAGCCGGTCCAGGTTGGGGGTGCGCACGATCGGGTCCCCCGCGTACCCCTGCAGCCGGTAGGAATGCTGATCCGACATATAAAGCAGAATGTCTTTTGCCATATTCCGTCCTTTCTGTTACCCTTGTGTCGTGTTGCGGATAAACGCCGCGTAAAGATCCGTCATTTGCTGCTGGAAGAACACCGGGTCCGCATGCGCCGCGCCTTCGACCAGGTACAGATCGGCGGCCTGTATCAGCGCGTCGTAGAGCAGGCGGCTCTGTTCCGGGGGGATCAGGGTGTCCGCCGTCCCGTGTGCGATCATCGTGGGCGGCAGTTTTTCCCGCGCCTTCACCCAGTGCAGCACCGCGGCGTCTTTCAATTTTTTCATCCCGCTGGCATACACCGGGTCTCCCGCCATGCGCGCATTGTGGGATACCGCAAACGCTTCGGCGCTGCACGGGTCCGGCAGCTGCATGTACAGCGCGCGTTCCAGAACAGGATGCCGCACGCCGGGCGTTCCTGCCGGGCGGCGGGCAAACTCAACATTTTCGATATACCCGCAGCAAACACCGGCAGAGTGGATCGACAATCTCTGATACATCGCGCTTTCCTTTCTCGTTCATAACTTTTTACGCAACAGGCGCGCAGCGGCTGCCCACTGCGCGCCTGTTGCGTCTGTTTGCAAAAACTGCGCCGCACGGTTTACCCGTCCGCCCCGCCGCATGGGCAGCAGCGGAAGGCATCCCGCGCCCCGGCGCCAGGAGTTATTGGCAAAGGCGGCTTTTGACCATCGGTTCGGGCGCGTGCCGCGCGCACTCCGGCGCGCGCCAGCGCTCTTCCGTGTTATCAAAGTCGCAGCGCGTCAGGATGCCCAGGTTTTCCCGCATCTGCTCTGCAGCCGCGCGGATCTGATCCACCGGCCGGCATTTTTCCGCCAGCAGGGCCCGCATCCTGGCCACCAGCTGCGGATGGCGGTCCCGCAGGTCGGTCGTTTCTTCAGGATCGGCATCAACGTCATACAGCGCGTCCGCCTCGTCATATCCATCATAATGGATGTACTTGAAACGCCCGCACTTGACCATCTGGCCATAGGAAAAGCCTGCCGCACCGCGGCCCATGCTGCCGCCAACTTCCGCGATGACCATGCGTTCCAGGTCGTCCTCCCCGCCGGCCAGCTGGGGACACAGGCTTCTGCCGTCCGCAGCGGGCGGCAGGGGCGCCCCCGCCAGTTCGCAGAGCGTGGGGCCCAGGTCCATCAGGGAAGTCGCGCCGAACAGCCGGCGTCCCCGCGGGATGCCGTCCCCCACAAAGACCATGGGCGTGTGGGAGGACTGCTCGTAGAAAACGTTCTTCCCATAGTAACCACGGTCGCCGATCTGGTCGCCGTGATCCGACACATAGACAAAGACGCCCTCATGGCCGGTGCGTTTCAGGTAGGCCTGGAACGCCTCATACACAGCCCCGATCTGCCGGTCCTCAAATTCCACCATGCCGTAGTAGGCGGCACGGGCGGCGCGGACCACCTCAGGGTCCATATCCCGCGCCTTTTTGCCTGCCAGCGCCGGATGTTCCGGGTAGTGGAAGGAGGCTTCCGGGATGGCGACCCGGTCGTGATAGTAATCATACAGTTCCCGCGGCGCCACATACGGGTAATGGGGCGCGTAGGTCCCCACGCACAGGAACTGCGGTTTTTCGTGATCCTGCTGCAGATATTCCAGCGCGCGGGAGACCACATACCGGTCATAGGCCAGCGTGGGGGAGTCCCCGCCGCCCATGGCGGCCAGGCAGCTCGGCGCATCCTGCAGCGTGCGGTCATGGACGCCGCGCTCCTGCTTGATGGTCGCCGGACGGTTCTGGTAGATGGGGGTGATATCCCCGGCAATACGCCGGGCAAAACCATGGCGCTGGTCGCCGCCCACAAAGTGCATACGGCCGCAGAGGACCGTCTCATACCCGGCCGTGTCCAGGCAGTGGGCAAAGGTCGGGCAGTTGGAGTCCAGCGCCGCCATATTGCTCATGACGCCGCAGCGGCTTGCCAGCCGCCCGCTCATCATGGACATGCGCGCCGGCACACAGAGCGGATAGGAGGTGTAGTTGTTCTGCATCACCGTGCCTTCCGCCGCCAGCCGGTCCAGGTTGGGGGTCCGCACGACGGGGTCCCCCGCGTAGCCCTGCTGGCGCCAGGCATGCTGGTCGGAGATAAACAGCAAAATGTCTTTCATGTTACGGCTTCCCTTCCCGGCGGATCAGCCCAGTTCATGGACGCGGCAGCACCGCACGAAATGCCCGGTGGAGACCTCCTCCTGTTTTTGCGGCTGATGGCACGCTTCCGTGGCGAACGGGCAGCGCGCGGCAAAGCGGCAGCCGGGTTTGGGGTCGATGGGCGAAGTGATCTCGCCCTTGAGGATCTCACGCTTGTTGGGATGGTGGATGTCCACCGAGGGGATCGCCGACAGAAGCGCCTTGGTGTAGGGGTGCAGCGGGTTTTTGAAGAGTTCCCGGGACGGGCACTTTTCCACCACCTGGCCCAGATACATCACGCAGATATCGTCCGAGATATGCCGCACCACGCTCATATCGTGGGTCACGAACATGTAGGTGAGCCCCCGGTCCTGCTGCAGCTTTTTCAGCAGGTTGAGGACCTGGGCCTGGATGGACACGTCCAGCGCCGACACCGGCTCGTCGCAGACGACGAAATCGGGGTTCAGCGCCAGCGCGCGGGCGATGCCTACACGCTGGCGGCGGCCGCCGTCCAGCTCGTGCGGGTAGGACATCCGCAGCCGGGCGTCGATGCCCACATACTCCATCAGGGCTGCGGTGGCGTCGTCGATCTCATTCTTTTTGTAACGCTTGGAAACCACCAGCGGCTCACGGATCGTGGCGTCCACGGTCTGGCGCGGGTCCAGGGAGGAGTACGGGTCCTGGAAAATGATCTGCATACGCTCCCGCGCTTCCCGCAGTTCCTTGCCGCGAACATGGGTGATGTCCTTTCCTTCGAGGAAGATCTGCCCGCCGGTGCTTTCCTGCAGATGGATGATCGTGCGGCCCAGGGTGGACTTCCCGCAGCCGGACTCACCGACCACGCCCAGCGTTTTTCCGCGTTCGATGGTCAGGGTGACGTCGTCCACTGCGTGCAGCAAACCGCGGGGCGTGGGGAAATACTTTTTCAGCCCCTTTACTTCAATGACTGGTACCATATTTTATTCCCCCTTCGCGACTTGCTGGATGTGGCAGCAGCGGCACTGGTGGCCGTCGCTGGTCGTCTGCATGGCAATCGGCTGCTTCCTGCACTCTTCGGTGGCATACGGGCAGCGCGGATGGAACGCGCAGCCTTCCGGCAGCGCCGCCGGGTCCGGCGGCAGGCCGTCGATGGGATGCAGCCATTCCTCATCCTCGCTCATGCTGGGGATCGCCCCGAACAGTCCGATGGTATACGGATGGCTGGGATGATCGAAGATCTGCTCCTTGGAGCCGTACTCAATGATATTGCCGGCATAGATGACCGCCACATTGTCGCAGGTGGTGGCCACCACACCCATGTCATGGGTGATGAGCAGCATGGCGGTGTTGTACTTTTTGCGCAGCTCACCGATCAGGTCCAGCACCTGGGCCTGGATGGTCACATCCAGCGCCGTGGTGGGTTCGTCGGCCAGCAGCAGGTCGGGGTTGCAGGCCAGCGCAATGGCGATGACCACGCGCTGTTTCATACCGCCGGAAAACTGGTGCGGATATTCATGGTAGCGGTCGGCCGAGATGCCGACCATCTTGAGCATTTCCTCGGCACGTTCTTCCGCCTCGCCCTTGTTGCCGCCGTTGTGCAGGCGGACCGCCTCCGCGATCTGGTCGCCGACGGTCTGCACCGGGTTCAGGGCGGTCATGGGGTCCTGGAAGATCATCGAGATCTTGTTGCCGCGGATCTTGCGCATCTCATGTTCGGGCAGACCCAGCAGGTCCTGCCCATCCAGGGTGATGGTCCCGCCCGCCACCTTGGCGCCCACGTCGGGCAGGATGCGCAGGATGCTCTTGGCGATGGTGGTCTTGCCGGCGCCGGTCTCCCCCACCAGGCCCAGGGTCTTGCCCCGTTCCAGGGTCAGGTTCACGCCGTTGACCGCGTGGATCACCTTGCCGTCGGAATAATATTCCACCACCAGGTCTTTTACGTCCAGGAAGGGCGCGCCCGCATTCTTGTTCTGTTCAGACATAACGCTCCTCCTTTTCTCAGTGTTTCAGTTTCGGGTCCAGCGCGTCCCGCAGGCCGTCGCCCATCAGGTTGACAGCCAGCACCGTCACGGCGATCGCCAGGCCGGGGAAGATGACCATATGCGGGCACTGACGGATGAACTGCCGCGCGCCGGTAAGCATCGCGCCCCATTCCGGTGTGGGCGGCTGCACGCCCAGGCCGATGAAGCTCAGGCTGGCCGCCATGACGATCATATGGGCGATGGACATGGTCGCCTGCACGATGTTGGGCGAGAAGGAGTTGGGGATCATATGCCGCACGATGATGCGGAACTTGCTGCAGTTGATGGACTGGGCGGCTTCAATGTACTCGTTGCCGCGCACCTTCATCATCTGGGCCCGCAGCATACGGGCGGACGCCGGCATGCCGTTGACGGACAGCGCCAGGATCGTATTGAAATAGCCGGGGCCCAGCACGGCGGACAGCACGATGGACAGCAGCATGGCCGGCAGGGACTGGATAACGTCCAGCAGGCGCATGAGGATGTTGTCCACCTTGCCGCCGAAGTAACCGGCGACCGCACCAATGGTCATGCCCACCGTCGTGCTGATCATGACCGCCAGTACGCCCATCGAGATGGAGTAGCGGCCGCCGTAGAGCACGCGGCTGAAGATATCGCGGCCCAGTTCATCGGTGCCGAACCAGTGCGCGGCGGACGGTCCCTGCTGCGCGGCCACGATGTCCATGGCGGTGTAATCATAGGGCGCGATCACGGGCGCCAGGATCACAAGGATGATCTCGACCAGCAGGATGCAGAGCCCCAGCATCGCCGTGCTGTTTTTCCGCAGTTCTTTAAAAACGCGGACAAACTCCGACTGTTTTTTCGGTCTGGCGGTCTTGACTACCGTTGCTGCTTCAGCCATTTGCCGTCACCACCTTTGCCTTTTTTCTGACTTTGCCTTTGGAGTACTGCGCCTTGATGCGCGGGTCGACCGCTGCGTACAGCAGGTCCACGACCAGCATGCACAGGCTGAATACGATGGCCAGGAAGATCGAACCGCTCTGCACCACCGGGTAATCGCGGCTGTTGACCGCGCTGATGATCAGCTGGCCCATGCCGGGGATGGCGAAGATGGTCTCGATGACCATGGTGCCGCCCAGCTGTTTGCCGAACTGGGTGCCGATGACCGTGATGATGGGGATCAGGCCGTTTTTCAGCGCATGCTTGAGGATGACCTGGATCTCCGGCACGCCCTTGGCGCGGGCCGTGGTGATATAGTCGGAGCGGATCACGTCCAGCATGCTGGAACGTGTCTGGCGGGCCAGCGTGGCGATGCCGTTGGTGGCGCCCGCCATAGCCGGCAGGATGTAATACTCGATGCCGCCAATGCCCATGGCCGGCAGCCAGCCCAAATTGACCGAGAACAGGATGACCAGCAGCAGCGCCAGCCAGAAGTTGGGGATCGAAACGCCGAGCAGCGCCAGCACCATGCTGACTTTGTCCGGCCAGCGGTTCTGGTAGACCGCAGCCACCACGCCCAGCGGGATGCCGATGATGATCGCGATGCACAGCGTGCAGACCGTCAGCGTCATGGTGCGGGGCAGGCACTCCACGATGGAGTCTGCGATGCTGACACCGGTCGTCCAGGATTCACCCAGATCGAAATGCAAGAAGGTATCGCTGAGATAGTCGCCCAGCCGTACCAGATAGGGGTCGTTCAGGCCAAGCTGTTCCCGCATGGCCTCCAGGTTTTCTTCCGTAGCGGTGGTGCCCAGAATGATCTCCGCCGGGTCGCCGGGGCAGAAGGTCATCAAGGTAAACACCAGAATGGCCACGCCGAGCGAAATGGGGATCATCCAAAGCAGCCGTTTGAGCACATATTTGCCCATACGCCAACCTCCTTTGCCCGTTTCTCCGTTGTTTTCTTTTATAAGAGCGGTTATCCCTTTGCATCGGCGGCAAAGGGCCGCCGGTGAAAGGGATAACCGAATTTTCTGTGCGCCTTAGAAGAAGGCGGTCGCTTTACGCGTTGTAAACGCTTGCTGCCCAGTTGACGCTACCTTTATTGGTGCGGATGGGTTCCGTCAGGCCGATCTCGGTGCGCCAGATGTCGATGTTGTTGGGCTGGACCATGCCGAAACCATACATATTGTCGCGGATGTAGGCATGCACGGCGTCGATGTTCTCCTCGGTGTAACCCTCCTTGGTCCAGGTGGAATACAGCATCTCGGCCAGCACTTCGTCATGGCGGGCGCAGGCGTCGCCGGTGGCGTAGGCGTTCATGTCGTAACGGGTGGACCAGTGATCGGCCAGCCAGTCGCCGCCGACGGTGTTGATGAACATGTCATACTGGCTGCCGTCCAGACGGATGGAGGTCAGCAGGGCCTGATCGGCCAGGTTCAGCGTGACGTTGATGCCGACCTGCGCCAGATAGCCCTGGATCATCTGGGTCAGACGCTGGGAGGTGCTGTTGGAACCGGCCAGGAGCACCAGTTCTTCGCCGTTGTAGTTGGACTGGGCCAGCAGTTCCTTGGCCTTTTCGGGGTCGTAGGGGTAGTAATCCTCCTCGGCCCACTTCTCGAGATAACCGACCGCCGTGTTGGCCGCAGAGTCGTGCATCTTGGTGCCGTAACCGGCAAAGACGCCGGTGATCAGGCCCTCGCAGTCAATGGCGTAGCAGATGGCCTGACGCAGATTGACGTCAGATTCGATGGCGCGGCTGGGATCGCCGGAGAAGAACATCTGGTACCCATTGATGTAGGGGGTGTCGATCATCGTGAAGTCGGGGTTCCCCACGAACTGGTTCGCCGTGTTGGCGTCCAGAGTCATGAAGCCGTCCAGTTCGCCGGTCTCCAGCGCGATGCCCGCCTGGGAAGCTTCGGTGATCACGTGATAGGTGATCTTGTCCACGTTGGCCGCATAAGAAGGATCGACCAGTTCGGGGTCCTGCCAGTAATCGTCGCGCTTTTCGATGGTCATGGTGGAACCCGGCGTGAACTCCGTGATCACATAGGGGGCAGTGGAAACGATCTGCGTGGCAAATTCATCGCCGCTGGCTTCATAGGCCGCCTGGGAGACCACGAAGGTGTTCGTCAGGATCGCTTCAAACGCGCCGACCATATCCTGGGTCATCTTGATCTGGAGGGTATAGTCGCCGGTAGCCGTCGCAGATTCCACTTTGGAGAAGCAGGGCTTGAGGCCGGCTTCCTTGCTCAGATTGATCATCCAGACGATGTCGTTGGCAGTGATGTTGTTCCCGGCCGAGTCGGTGACATAGTCGTAGATCTCCACATCGAAGGTCAGGCCGTCGTCCTGGGCCGACCAGTTCTTGGCGACCTGCGGTTTGTATTCCTTATCATAATTCAGAACCGCCAGCGTTTCGTATACCTGGTACGCCCAGGGCGCGTTGTTGCCCACCTGGGAACGCAGCGGCGTCAGGCTGTCCCATTTGATCGTAGTGCCGATGTCCAGCACACCGTCGCTCAGGTTGTGCAGGCCGGCGTCGGCAGGTACTTCAGCAGTCTCGGTAGTCGCCGCGGACGCGCTGCCCGAAGCGGCGCCCGACGTGCTGTTGGCGTTCCCGCAGGCCGTCAGCATGCTGGCCGTCAGGCAACCCGCCAGGGCAAGAGCGGTGATTCGTTTCATCCTCATGGTTCTTATCCTCCCTGAAAATTCAAAAAGATGCTATAATGAAAACCGGGACGATCCCGTTTTCTTTTCGGACCTGAGTACCGGCCGCCGGAACGGCCGGTATCTTCTGCTGACCTCCTTCCCTTCTGTATTCGTTTTTTGATTTAATTAAACAATACCATGTTGCACATTTTCTTGCAATATCACAATTCACCAAATTTAAGGCGGTAATTTCAAGCATTTCGCCGAAATCTCTTCCCGTACCCCTTCCGCCGCCCCCTGATTCCGCCCTCCGCCCGCCCTTTCGGCACAGGCTGCCTACCTATATATATCCTGTCACACCGGTTTTCCGCCGCAGCAGCCCCCGCGGGTGTGTCTCGGCGGCACAAACCGCCTTTTCTTCGGCCGTTCTCCACCAGCCCGCGTCAAAATCATTTATCTGCCCAAAACGGGCGGGCCTTTTTTGTGGATTCTGTCAATTGCAATCGCGGGGCATTTCTAATATATTTATTTTATTAATAAATATATCCCCTGCTGCTCCCGCTCTCCCCCGCCAGGGCCGGCAGCCCATTGTTGCAAAGGAGGTCCCCTATGCCTACCCCATCCCCTGCACGTCCCAACATCCTTTTTATTATGGCCGACCAGTTCCGCACCCGGTCCATGACCGGGCTCGGCGACGGCATCGAAACGCCCAACATCGACCGCATCCGCCAAAAGGCCGTGTGGTTCCCCCGGGCCGCCTGCACCGCACCGCTGTGCACCCCCAGCCGCGCCTCCCTTGCCACCGGCAAGATGCCCAGCCACTGCGGCGTGCTGGAGCACGACGCCGATCTGCCGATCGACCAGACCACCTACTACCAGCTGCTGCGCCGTTCAGGCTATCGGGTAGCGGTTTCCGGCAAAACGGACCTGCACAAGAAAGTGCGCTACCTGGGGCGGCGCCCCCTGCCCATCATCTACCACCTTGGCTTTACCGAATCGCGGGAGACCGAGGGCAAAATGAACAGCGCCTGGTTCGACCGGGACCCGGACGGCACCATCCGCCCCTGGGGGCCCTACCAGCAGTTCCTGGAAAAAGCAGATCCCGGCGCCGTGGCCGACCTGCGCGCCGATTACCTGGACCGGCTGCGCAACAAACCCACCTACTACGCCGCCCCCAGCGTGCTGCCGGCGGATGAATTCCTGGACACCTACATTGGCCGGGATGCCTGCGATTTTCTGGAGCAGATCGACGACGACACCCCCTGGCATTTCTTTGTAAGCTTTGCCGGGCCCCACAACCCCTGGGACCCGCCGAAGGAAGAAGTGGACCGCCTGGGGGCCAAAACCTACCCCAAAACGCCCCGCGACACCCTGGAAGGCAAGCCCGACTGGGTGAAGAAGCGCGCGGCAGCCTCCTCCGGCGATATGACCGACGAGGATCTGAACAACACCAAGCTGCACTATGACGGCGCCATCCAGGTCATTGACCGCTGGATCGGCAGGATGCTGGATGTGCTGGAACGCCGCGGCCTGATGGAAAACACCGTGATCATTTTTGCCGCCGACCACGGCGAGATGATGGGCGAGCACGGAATGTTCGCCAAAACGACGATGTATGAAGGCGCACTGCGGGTACCGCTGCTGATCCACCTGCCCGGCATGCAGGGGGCCGTGACCAGCGACGCCCCGGCCATGCTGATGGACCTGGCCCCCACGATCCTGGATCTGGCGCAGGTATCCTACGACGCCTCGGCCATGGACGCACGCTCCCTGGCGCCGATCCTGCGCGGGGAGGACTGCCCGCTGCGCGGCGCGCAGATCAGCGAACTGCGCAACATCATGATGGTATGCGACGGACGCTACAAATGGATCCGCAACTGGAACGACCGCGACGAGCTGTACGACCTGGAAACCGACCCCGACGAGATGCACAATGTGATCGCCGATCATCCCCAGGTCGTGGCCGCTTTGAAAAAGCATACCTTCACCCACTGACCCGAAAACACTTTCAGGAGCCTGCCATGTCTACACGCCCGCATATCATCATCTTCAACCCCGACCAGATGCAATGCGATGCCCTGGCCCACATGGGGCGCAACCCCGCCGCGCAGACGCCTTTCCTGGACCGTTTTGCCGGCAATGAGGCCGCCTCGTACCGCAACGCCTACTGCCAGAACCCGGTGTGCGTACCCAGCCGGTGCAGCTTCCTCACCGGGCTGTACCCCCACGTGCATGGGCACCGCACCATGCGCTATATGCTGCACAGCGAGGAGAGCAGCCTTTTCTCCGAACTGAAAGCCGCCGGTTACCACGTCTGGATGAACGCCCGCAACGACTTTTTGCCGGGCCAGGATGAAGCCGCGTTTGCCAAACACGCCAGCGAGATCTTCTACGGCAATGATGTTCCCCCGGCCCCCGGCCCGCTGCAGGACCTGCGCGGGCAGCCGGGCAGCAGGAACTACTACTCCCACTATAAAGGGCAGCTGGGCCTGGACGAAAACGGGCGCAACTATTCCAGCGACGACGAGGTGGTGGACGCCGCCATCGCCCGCGCCAAGGCCCCCACCCCCAACGGCGAACCGCTCTGCCTGTTCCTGGGCCTGATGTGCCCCCACCCGCCCTACCAGGCGGAGGAGCCCTATTTTTCCGCCATCGACCGCAGCAAGCTGCCGCCCCGGGTGGCGGAGCGCGCCCCCGGCAGCTTTGAGCCGAAGATCGAAACGTTGATCCGGCAGCGGCAGGGCCTGCAGGATTACACCGAGGCCGACTGGGACGCGCTGCGGGCCACTTACGCCGCCATGTGCCTGAAGATCGACCGGCAGTTCCAGCGCCTGTGCGAAGGCCTGCGGGAAGCCGGGATCTACGACGACTGCGCCATCTTCTTTTTCAGCGACCACGGGGACTACCAGGGCCAGTTCGGCCTGAGTGAAAAGAACCAGAACACCTTTGAGGAAGGGCTGGTGCGGGTGCCGCTGCTCATCAAGCCGCCCAAGGGGGTGCCGGTAGCCCCCGGCATCCGGGACGGCCTGGTGGAACTGGTGGATTTTTACGCCACCGCCATGGATCTGGCCGGGGTGCGGCCCGACCACACCCAGTTTGGCCGCAGCCTGCGCGCCAGCCTGGCCGACCCGGCCGCGCCGCTGCGGGAGTATGCCTGCTGCGAGGGCGGGCGGCTGGCCGGGGAAGTGCACTGCGACGAAAGCCACGCCACCGCCCCCGAGGGCGCGCGGCCCGTCAACGAATACTGGCCGCGCATGAAAGCGCAGGAGGACGACACCGCCCACACCAAAGCCACCATGCTGCGCTGCGGGAAATACAAGTACGTCCGCCGCCTGTATGAGCCCGACCAGCTGTTCGACCTGGAGGCCGATCCCGGCGAGACCCGCGACCTGGCCGCCGCGCCGGAGCTGGCCCCCGTGCTGGCGGACCTGCGCCTGAAAATGCTGGACTGGTACCAGGCCACCTGCGACGTAGTCCCCTTCCGCTATGACGGCCGCATGAACGGGGAGATGATCTGGGCGCACCTGAAGCACCGGCTCCCGCCGGAACGGAAAGCCGAGGTCATGGCGCTGGCCGCCCGGAACCTGCCGATGTACCGCATCCTGCAATGGGCTTCCGGGGAGAGTTCCACCCTCTGAACCACGGTTTTCTCTGCTGCCGTCCGGCCGGCAGCAGAGTTTTTTGCCTAAAGACGGGCCGTTCCCTGCGGAGGGGAGGCTTTTCGCGCGCATTTTTTGTTTATCACTTTAATCAATTATATCTTCGGTTTTCCCCTTTTTTCCCGCTTCTCCTGCCGGTTTTTCCCTCCATAGATTCCCTTTTTGTATACAATGTCAAATTTTCCCCAACTTTTTTGTATGGTTTCCCCTTTTTCCCTATCTGACAAATATTGTAAAATATGATATAGTATAGAAAATGCTTCTGATTTTCCTATATATTTTATAATTTTAACAAACAAAAAAGGAGCCTTCTCCAAAATCCGACAGAAAGTGGGACCGCCCTATGCCCGTAATCCATGGTAAAAACCTTGCCAAGATCAAGCAGCAGAACCTTGAATCCATCAAAGCCACCCTGTACCGCTACGCGCCGCTTTCCCGCGCCGAAATTGCGGAACGCCTGGAACTGACCCCGCCCACCATCACCAACATTGTAGCGGAACTGATCCAGCAGGGGGTCGTGCAGGAACTGCCTGCTTCCGCCAGCACCGTTTCCCACGGCGTGGGGCGCAAGCCCATCAACATTGATCTGGTCCCCGGCTCCCGTCTGGCGCTGGGCCTTTCCCTGGGGCGCGACTATACGCACTACTGCATCACCGACCTGCGCGGCGGCATCCGGGCCCAGGGGTCCTTCGACCTGATGCCGGAGGACTACGACGCCATGGTGCGCCAGCTGCTGCGCATCCTCAACACGCTGGAAAAGCGCCATCCGGCCGAGTGGAAGCTGCTGATCGGCGTGGGGATCACCATACCCGGCATCGTCAACCCCCACACCGGCGTCATCAAGAACCACGGCAGCGAGCGTACCAGCTGGTGCAACCAGCCGCTGGGCCCCACCATCAGCGAGGCCATCCATCTGCCCGTCCGGCTGGAAAACAACGTCCGCGCCCGGGCCTGCGCCGTCTCGCTGTTCCGCCCCAGCCTGCTGGGGGAGGAGAGCAGCTTCGCCTTCTGCCATGTGGCCTGGGGCATCGCCTGCCCGGTGGTATCGGTGGACCGCTCTTTCCGGGGCGAGGACTCCACCGCCGGTGAGATTGGCAAGATGATCCTGGACCCCCATTCCGCCGAGCGGGACGAGAGCGGCTACCCCGGCAGCCTGGAAGCGCTGTCCAGCATGCGGGCGGTCCTGGCCCAGTGCCGCCGGGCACTGCGGGAAGGCCGCTGCACGGTGCTGGCCAGGCTGTGCCCCGACCCCGGCGCCCTGACGCTGGAACAGGTGCTGGCCGCCCAGGCCCAGGGCGACCCGGCTGTGCGGGAGAGTCTCTCCAGCGCCATGTTCTACCTGGGCATCGCCCTGGCCAATGTGGTCAGCTTCCTGAACCCGCACCTGATCCTGCTCAGCGGCCCCCTGTTCCGCAACCAGGAAAATTTCGACACCGTGCGCCGTTCCCTTGATGAGCACGCCTTCCGCTCCAGCGATGAAAAGCTGCAGCTCCTGTGCGTGGACCTGGGCGAATACGGCGGCGCCGTCGGCGCGGCCGCCAGCTGCATCGAGAAATATTTCCTGCGGGGCTGAACGGCGCCTTGACACCACGCTTCCCGGCCGATATAATTTATTCAATAAATTTATTTGCTTCTGTCGGGAGGGATCTGCCACGAAACACTGTTATCTGGTCCATCCATTCAAATTTGCCGTTGCGTTGTTCACGGTCGTGGTCTGTGTTTTTCTGGCCCTGCTTTCCGTTGCGATGCACAACTGGCTCGCGCTGGTGCTTTTCAGCCTGTTCGCCGCCGTTTTTGTGGTAATCTGCGTGCTCTACGGCTCCACCCTGATCCTGGATGAACAGGGCCTCAGCCTGCGTTTCTTCGGCCTGCCGCTGCGGGCCATGCGCTGGTCCGAGATCGCCGAGGTGGGCGTGGTCGGTCTCAAGGTTTTCAACAACAACGACGCCAAGCGCACCGGCACCCGCTACATCTACTTTTCCCCCCGCCCGCTGGACAAGGACGCCCGCTTCCGCCTGGCGCTGGAATGGCCGCCCCGCGATATGCTGTACCTTTGCTACAGCAAGGAGCGCTTGCAGGCCGTACAGTCGCTGCAAAGCGTGGCGATCGAAACGTTCAATGCCGGGGATGTTTTTTTCTGAATATCCGCTGTCTGCGGCCGCCGGAACCGGCGGCCTTTTTCTTTGTCCATTCGCCAAAAAGTGCCCCTTCAATTTGTGCAACCCTCCAATCTTTTCCCAAGACCCCCGATTCTGCCCCTGCGGCGGTTGACAGCCCCCTTTTTATTTGTTACTTTATTTAATAAATAAAGCAATTCCTGCAATCCCCGCACAGAAAGGAGCTTTTTATGGAACTGTACAAAGACCCTTCCCGCCCGGTAGCGGAGCGCGTGGAGGACCTGCTGGCCCGCATGACGCTGGAGGAGAAGGCCGCCCAGCTCTGCGGCGACCTGCCGGCCTCTTTTATTGTGGACGGAAAGGTCAGCCTGGACGCCCTGCGGGAAAAATTCCCCCACGGCCACGGCCGCTTCACCCAGTATTCCATGGTGGGCATCATGGACCCGGTGCAGATCGCCCGGATCTCCAACGAAGTCCAGCGCTACTTTGTGGAACAGACCCGCCTGGGCATCCCGGTGGCACTGCAGACCGAGAACCTCTGCGGCTACCCCGCCGCCGGGGGCACCCTGTTCCCCGCCCAGATCAACGTGGGCGCCACCTGGGAGCCCGAACTGGCCGGGCAGATGGCCGCCGTCATCGGGCAGGAGAGCCGGGCCGTGGGCATCAACTCCGCCATGAGCCCGGTCATCGACGTTTCCCGGGACCCCCGCTGGGGCCGCACCTACGAGACCTACGGCGAGGACCCCTACCTGATCAGCCGCATGGGCGTCGCCTATGTCAAGGGCATGCAGGGGCAGGACAAGGAGGGCGTGGCCTGCATCGCCAAGCATTTCCTGGGATATGCTGAGAGCCAGTCCGGCCTGAACTGCGCGGTCAGCCGCATCAATGACCGCGAACTGTACGAAGTCTTTGCCACGCCCTTTGAGGCGGCCGCCAAGGAGGCCGACGTCTCCGGCATGATGGCCAACTACGGCGAGATCGACGGCATCTGCGTGGGCGCCAACCCCAAATACGCCCGCACCCTGCTGCGCGACACCATGAAGTTCCGGGGCATGCTGACCTCGGACGGCGCCGCCATCATGAAGATGTACAACTACTTCCACCTGGCCCCCACCTACAAAGAGGCCGGGCTGCTGGCCAAAAAGGGCGGCCTGGACACCGAGATCCCCATTGGCAACGCCTACCGCCAGCTGCCCGACTACGTGCGGGAGGGCAAGCTGGACGAGGCCCTGCTGGACGAATCGGTGCGCCGCGTGCTGACCATCAAGTTCGAGTACGGCCTGTTCGAGCACCCCTACGTGGACGAGGGCAAGGTCCAGGCCGCCATGACCACCCCGCAGAAAGCCGAACTCAGCCGCGCCATTGCGGAAAAGTCCATCACCCTTTTGAAAAACGACGGCGTCCTGCCGCTGAAAAAGGGCCTGAAGCTGGCCGTTGTCGGCCCCCACGCCGACAACCTGCGCTACCCCATCAGCGGCTATACCTACCCGGCCTACATCGAGATGATGAAAGCCGGCGCCAGCGACAGTTCCTCCGTCACCTTCAACGGCATGGCCGACGAAGCCGCCGCCAACAAGCAGGAGAACGGCTTCGGCGCGGCCAACCCCTTTGCCGCCACGCTGGCCATGCTCTCGCCCGAGGAGCAGGCCGCGCTGAGCGACCTGCCCACCGTGCTGGCGCACATGGGCGCGCGCAGCCTGCGGGATGTGCTGTCCGACCGCTTTGCCGTCACCTATGCCGAGGGCTGCAAGATCATCGGCAGCGACACCGCCGGCTTCGACGCCGCGGTGGAAGCCGCCCGGGAGGCCGACGTGATCGTGGCGGCCATGGGCGGCAACTGCGGCTGGGTCAACGTCACCGGCGGCGAGGGCAAGGACCGCAGCAGCCTGGATCTGCCCGGGGTGCAACAGCAGCTGCTGGAAGCGCTGTGCGCCACCGGCAAACCGGTGGTCCTGGTGCTGTACGGCCCCGGCGTCTTTGCGCTGCCCTGGGCGGCGGAGCACACCGCCGCCATGGTGCAGGCGTTCATGCCCGGCGCGGAAGCCGGGCGCGTGGTGGCCGACGTGCTGGACGGCACCGTCAACCCCGGCGGCCATCTGACCTTCACGATCCCCCACCACATCGGGCAGATCCCGCTGGTCTACAACCACCGTATGGGCAGCGGCTACAACACCGCCCGCGACGCCAGCGCCAATATGATCTTCAGCGGCGGCTATGTGGACAATACCGACCGGCCGCTGTTCCCCTTCGGCCACGGGCTGAGCTACACCACCTTCGAGGTCGAAGATTTTGCCCTTTCTGCCGATACGCTGCCCACCGACGGTTCCATCCAGGCCCGCTGCCGCATCACCAACACGGGCAGCCGCCCCGGCGACCAGGTGCTGCAGCTGTACTACCATTTCTCGGGCGCGCATGTGATCCGCCCCTGCATGCAGCTGGTGGGCTTTGTGCGCGTCAGCCTGGCCCCCGGCGAGAGCAAACAGGTCGCCTTCACCCTGCAGGCCGCCCAGCTGGGCTACTACAACGAGGAGATGGCCTTTGTGGTGGAACCCGGCCCCGCCGAACTGAGCCTGGGCACCAGCAGCGCCGACCTGTGCGGCACGCGCGCCTTCCAGATCACCGGCGCCCCCGTGGGCCTGCTGGGCCGCCGCAGCTATGCCTGCGAAGTTTCTGTGCAGTGACCCTTGCGCCGGTGCAAAAAGGCTTCGTCCGTTTTGCCAAATTTCCCTTTGTGTTTTTGGTAGAATCTACGATTTTTGGATAAGATCGGCCCCGTCCGGCATTTTGCCTTGCAATTTGCCGGACGGGTTGTTATAATAAGACCATATTAATTCGTTAATTTTATAAATTATTTCAGACAAAGAGAGGAGTCTTTCTATGCTGGTACCTATGCGAGCGATCCTGGAAGCGGCGGACAAACACCGCTACGGGCAGGGCGCCTTCAACATGAACAGCGTCGGCCAGGTGGAGGCGGCGGTGCGCATCCATGAGCTGCTGGATTCACCGGCCATCCTGCAGGGGGCGGAAGCCTCCAACGCGTACCTGGGCGGGGCGGCGGACTTCATGCACGGCTCCATCGAGGAAAAGCAGAAGGGCGCGAAAGTGCTGGGCGACGCCGTCAAGCGGTATGGTGCGGACAGCCCCATCCCGGTGGCGCTGCACCTGGACCACGGCAAAACGCTGGAGAGCGT
>DXBF01000059.1 GCA_019116705.1 Candidatus Gemmiger avistercoris | reverse complement strand
TGTCCGTAAACACAAGAAAGGGCGTAGTCGTCAACTACGCCCCATCCACCATCGCCGGATGAAAACAATAAAAAAAGACGAGTGTTCTTACAGCGTTTCAAATGCTATAAGAACACTCGCCATGGTGCGGCCGGGGGGATTCGAACCTCTGGCCTTTGGAGTCGGAGTCCAACGCTCTATCCAGCTGAGCTACGACCGCACATTTATGAAAATCGTCGCTGGGACGAGATTCATCGTATAAAATTGTGAAAATCGGGTTGGTGGTCAATTCGTGGTCAGTCTACCGCGAACCACCGGGTGATGTGCCTGCTTTTTCACGTTATGCCGAGCAATTTCTTGCCGACTACCTAACGTGCCACAGTTGTCGGAGCCGAACGATCTATCCCCCTGCGGGGGACGAGAACCTTCTGCAAAGGTCCAGCTGAGCTACAACCGCACGTGTATGAAAATCGCCGCGAGGACGAGATCCATCGTATAAAATTGTGAAAATCCATGGTGGTCTTTTCGTGGTCAGACCACCGGGCCAATCGGCGCGGCGGGCACGCCCTGCCGGTGGAACTTATATAGTATACCAAATCCAAACGAAAAATGCAAATATTTCTTGCCGAAATCTGCATCCCGCGCCGGAACACGTTGCGGGACGCCGCTGCTTTTGCTATAATAGAGGTAAAATTTGACATTTGTATGTTTTTTGTGAGGTATGCCTATGAAACGATCCCATCTTCTGGCCGCGGGGGCGGCGGGGACGGCTGCGGCGGGGGCGGCCCTGCTGGGGGCGGCCTACGGCGTGTACCGGCTGGGGTTCTACCATGCGGCGGAGCCCGAGGTGCTGGCCACTGAAGAACTGATCCGCACGCTGCCCTACGGCGCGCAGATGGAACGGGACGCCGCCGCCCTGGCGGCCGCCCCCTGCGAGGCGGTCCACATCACGGCGGACGACGGCGTGCGGCTGGCCGGACGGTATTACCACCACGCCGACGGCGCGCCGCTGGCCATCATCTTCCACGGGTACAAGGGGTTTGCCCGCCGGGACGGCCTGGGCGGCTATACCCTGTGCAAGCGCCTGGGCTTCAACGTGCTGCTGCCCGACCAGCGCAGCCACGGGGCCAGCGGCGGGCACACCATCACCATGGGCGTGAAGGAGCGCTACGACTGCCGTGCCTGGGCCTGGTGGGCGGCACGGCGCTTCGGGCCGGAGACGCCGCTGTTCCTGATGGGCGTTTCGATGGGGGCTTCCACCGTGCTGATGGCCAGTTCGCTGAACCTGCCGGGCAGCGTGCGGGGCATCATTGCGGACTGCGGCTACACCAGCCCGCGGGAGATCGCCCGCCGCTGCCTGCCGCAGTACCTGCCCCGCCTGCCGGTGGGGCCGATGTACGCCATCGGGCGGCTGGGGACGCTGGTGTTCGGCCGCTTTGACCCCGAGGACGCCGACTGCCGCCGTGCGGTGGCCCACACGGACATCCCCATCCTGTTCATCCACGGGGAGGCCGACGACTTCGTGCCCTGCGCCATGAGCCGGGAAAACTACGCCGCCTGCGCCAGCCCCAAGCGGCTGCTGACGATCCCCGGCGCGGGCCATGCCGTGAGCTGCTACGTGGACCCCGCCGCCTACGCGGAAGCGGTGGAGCGCTTTTTGCACGACTGCCTGACCGGGACGGTGTGAACCTGCGGGCAGGACGGCCCCCGGAGGGAGGCGTACGCCTCCCTCCGGGGGCTTTTTGGTTTTTCGATTTTATCTTGTCCGTTTCTATTGAAGCAAGGCCCTCTGCGCAGTATAATATTCCCAATGACAGGATGTTTTGCGGCGGTCCGGGATGCGCAAAATTTGCAGTTCCTTTTCGGGAACAATCCCGGATCACAACGATAAGGAAGGATCTTTATGGAAACAAATACGAACACCACCCAGGAAGTCGCGCTGGAAACGATCATAACCAACGCGGTCAAACTTCCTCTCGTAAAGGTAGACCGTGATTCTTTTCTGGCGGAAGCCTTTGCGTCTACCTCGTTGCCTTTGTCGGACGTTCTGGAAAAAGGGCCTGTAGCCGCAGGAGCTTCCCGAAAAATGCTGTCCACTTTGTCGCAAAAGCTCATTGTAAAACGGACAAGCCAATCTTCTATCGCCTCCTTTGCGGCGGGAATCCCCGGCGGCCTTGCCATGGCCGCCACCGTCCCCGCCGACGTTCTGCAGTTCTTTGGTATGTCTTTACGGCTTGCCCAGGAGTTATCTTATCTGTACGGCGCGCGGGACTTGTGGCAAAATGGAGAAGTGGCAGAGGAACAGGTTCAGTCACAGCTTATCCTGTACTGCGGCGTAATGTTTGGCGTATCCGGCGCAATGTCCGGCGTACGTGTATTATCCACGCAAATCGCCAAGACTACGTTGAAACGTCTGCCGCAAAAGGCGTTGATGAAGACCTCCTGGTATCCTATCATCAAACAAATCGGAAAAGCCATCGGCGTAAAAGTCACCAAAACCACCCTTGCACGGGGCGTTTCCAAAGCTATTCCGATTGTCGGCGGGGTCATCTCCGGCGGTTTGAATTTTGCTTCCATGCTGCCGATGGCCAACCGCTTACAGGAAACGCTGGATCGTGCTAATTTTGACTACACGGATGAGCAGTTCCAGGAGGATATTTCCATTATCGAATCCATTGCCCAGGAACCGGCCACTTTTGACGACAACGGAGGAGAGGCACCAGACTTGAACGAGTTAAAAGGGAAGGTAACCAGCAAGTTCAAAAGTGCCGGGTCCAATCTGGCCGGGATGTTTTCCAGGAAGAAATCTTCCGTCCCGGACGGTTCCGCAGAAAAAAGCAATGCCGCAACTGCTTCCTCCGATAAAACCGAGGAAATCATGGCCAGTATTGAAAAATTGTATCATCTCAAAGAAAAAGGCATTTTGAGCCAAGAAGAATTTGACAGCAAGAAAGCCGAACTTCTCTCCCGCATATAACCTATAAAAAGAACCCCCTCGGCATGCGTGGCAAGAAAAACTGCCCCCGCCCCGGCGCGCAGCAAAAAAAAGACACCCCACCGGGTGTCTCTTTTTGCTATACCTTATATAACAGGCTCACGCTTCCAGGTAGGCCCGCAGGGCGGGCAGGGCGGCGCGCATCTCGCGGCGGCCGCGGTTGTACAGGTCCAGCAGCTTTTCGGTGTCGCCCTCAAAGCGGCCGATCCCGATGGGCTGCGCCGGGCGCAGCACGAACACCCTGCCCGCGGCTTCCAGCGCGTCGATCTCGTCCATCAGGGCGTTGTAGCGCACCTCCTGGGTGAGCATGGCGGCCAGGAACAGCGGCTTGTCGCCGTAGAAGTCGTCGTAGAGGTCGATCATGCGCTGGCCGGGCAGCTGCTTGCGGAAGCCTTTTTCCCGCGTGGTGATGATGACGATCTTCGCAAACCCTTCCTGCTGCGCCCAGTGCAGCGGGATGGGGCAGGAGCAGCCGCCGTCCAGGTAGGGTTCGCCGTCCAGCCGCACCGGCACCGAGACCAGCGGCAGGCTGGCCGACGCCCGGCAGGCTTCCAGAAAATCGAAACTGGTGCGGCCTTTCTCAAAATAGGCGGGCTTGCCGGTGCGCACGCTGGTGGCGACCGCGATCATCCGCTGGCCGCCGTGGTAGAAGGTCCCGGCGTCGAAGGGGATCTCTTTGGGCAGGTCGTAGAGCATGAACCGCAGCCCGAACAGGCTGCCGCCGTTGAGGGCCGCCTTGGGGCCGAAATAGCGCGGGTCGTGGCGGTAGCGCAGGTTGATGCTGGCCGCCCGCCCCGGCTGGTGCGCCACGTAGTTCACGCCGTTGAGGGACCCCGCGCTGACCCCGGCCACCGCCGGGAAATACAGGTCCGCTTCCATCAGGGCGTCCAGCGCCCCCGCCGTATACAGCCCGCGCAGGGAGCCGCCCTCCAGCAGAAGGGCCGCGCCGCCGGGCATGGTGAAAGATTCCATAGGGTAAAACCTCCTGTTACGTCAGTATTGTACAGCGCGCGGCGGGCGGCGGCAAGGGCCCCGCGCCGATTTTACAGTTTTTTTAAATTGTGCTACAATACAACCAGACCACCCTGCCAGGAAAGGAGCCGCCTATGCTGCCGCTAAACCCCGAAAACCCGCGCATCATCGTACCGCTGTTCGCCCCCGCGCTGGGGGCGCTGGCTGCCCAGGCCGCCGCGGCGGCCGCCGCCCCCGAGGCCGACCTGGTGGAACTGCGGCTGGACCCCCTGCCTGTGCCAGACTATGCCGCCGCGCTGGACCTTGTGCGCCGGGTGGTGGCAAAACCGCTGATCGTGACCGTGCGCACGGCGGGGGAGGGGGGGCGCGCCGCCCTGGACCCCGCCGCCTACGGCGCGGCGCTGACCGGGCTGCTGGCCCGGGGCGGCGTGGACGCGCTGGACATTGAATGGCGGGCCGGCACGGCGCTGGCGGCGCGGCTGCGGGACGCGGCCCATGCCGCCGGGGCGGCGGCGCTGTTCAGCGAGCACCACTTTGAGGGCACGCCCCCGGTGGACGCCATGGAACAGACGCTGACCGGCATGCTGGACGCGGGGGCGGACATCGCCAAGCTGGCGGTGATGCCCAGCAGCCGCGCCGACGCGGCGCGGCTGCTGCTGGCCACGGCCCTGGTGCGCGACGCCCGGCCGGGCGCGGCGCTCATCACCATGAGCATGGGCCCGGACGGCGCGGCCACCCGCTACTGCGGCGGGGCCTTCGGCAGCGGGGCCACCTTCGGCACGCTGGCGGCGTCCAGCGCCCCCGGCCAGCCCCCCGCCGCGCGGCTGCGGCAGAAACTGCTGACCGGCGCGGACGCAGGCCGCTAAACGGCTCGCTTTTTGCAGCGGCGTCCCGACCGAAAACGCGCCGTTCTGCCCCTGCGGAACGCATGCCGGCCGCTTTTTTGGCAAAGAAAGCGGCCGGCAAAAGATCCCCGCCAAACATTCTCTTCAAAGGAGCTTCCCATGGACCGTTTTGAGCAGACCATCTGCGCGCTGGCCACCCCGCCGGGGGAGGGCGGCATCGCCGTGGTGCGGGTGTCCGGCCCCGACGCCTACCCCATCGTGGAAAAAGTCTTTGCCCCGCTGCGCGCAGGGCGCACCGTGGCCGCGGCCCGCGGCTACACCGCCCTGCTGGGCCACTACACCCTGCGCGGGGAGGAAATGGACGAGACCATCGCGCTGTTCTTCCGCGCGCCCCACTCCTACACCGGCGAGGATGTGATCGAGCTTTCGGTCCACGGCGGCGCCGCCATGGCCGACGGCCTGCTGGAAGCCCTGCTGCTGGCCGGGGCCGTGCCCGCCGCGCCGGGGGAGTTCACCCGCCGCGCCCTGGAACACGGCCGCCTGAGCCTGACCCAGGCCGAGGCCGTCATGGAAGTCATCGCCGCCAACGGCCGCCAGGGGGCCGCCCTGGCAAAATCCGCCCTGGACGGGCGGCTGGCCAAACGCATCGGGCGCATCCAGGCCGCGCTGCAAAGCCTCAACGCCCACCTGACCGCCTGGGTGGACTACCCCGAGGAGGACGTGCCCGAACTGTCCGGCGCCGCCCTCGGCGCCGCCCTCAGCGCGCAGCAGGCCGAACTGGACGCCCTGATCGCCGGGTACGGCGCGGGGGCCGTGCTGCGCCACGGGGTGGACTGCGTGCTGCTGGGCCGCCCCAACGTGGGCAAAAGCACCCTGCTCAACCTGCTGGCCGGGTTCGACCGCGCCATCGTCACGCCGGTGGCCGGCACCACGCGGGACATCGTGGAGCAGGCCGTGCAGCTGGGCGAGATCCGCCTCAACCTCTTCGACACCGCCGGGGTGCGCAACGTGGGGGAGGGGGGCGACGCCATCGAGGCCGAGGGCATCCGCCGCAGCTGGAAAAAGCTGGACGAGGCCGGGCTGGTGCTGGCGGTGTTCGACGCCGCCCAGCCCCTGGACGAAGCCGACTTCGCCATCGCCCGCCGCTGCCGGGGACGTCCGGCGCTGGCCATCCTCAACAAGCAGGACCTGACCGGCTCCACCGCCGCCGCCCAGGCCGCCTTGCAGCCGTATTTTAAACAGGTCATTTCGATCTGTGCAAAAGAAGAGGCCGCCCTGGCCCCCCTGACCGCCGCCGTGGCGGAACTTTTGGGCACGGCGCAGCTGGACCCCCACGCGGCCCAGCTGTGCAGCGCGCGGCAGCTGGCCGCCGCCACCCGCGCGCGGGACGCGCTGGCGCAGGCGCAGGAAGCCGTAGCCGCCGGGCTCGGGCTGGACGCGGTGGCCGTCTGCCTGACCGACGCTTTGCAGGCCCTGTGCGACCTGACCGGCGAGGACGCGGCGGAGGCCACCATCGACGAAGTGTTCGCCACCTTCTGCGTGGGAAAATAAACGCAGAGCGGGCACGGGACCCCACGAAAGGACGAAACTGTTTTGACCGACCATCTTGGAACTTATGACGTGATCGTGATCGGCGCGGGGCACGCGGGCATCGAGGCCGCCCACGCCGCCGCGCGGCTGGGCGCAAAGACCGCCGTCTTTACGCTGACGCTGGACCTGATCGGCAACATGCCCTGCAACCCCTCCATCGGCGGCACCGCCAAGGGGCACCTGGTGCGGGAGGTGGACGCCCTGGGCGGGCTGATGGGCCTGGCCGCCGACGCCACCTTCCTGCAGAGCCGCATGCTCAACCGCGGCAAAGGCCCCGCCGTGCACAGCCTGCGCGTGCAGACCGACCGCAAACGCTACCACATCTGGATGAAGCACGCGCTGGAACAGACCCCCGGCCTGCACATCCACCAGGCCGAAGTCACCGCCCTGGACGTGCGGGACGGCCATGTGTGCGGCGTGTTCACCAACCTTGGCGGTTACTACGCCTGCCGGTGCGTGGTCATCGCCACCGGCACCACGCTGGGCGGGCGCATCTTTGTGGGGCAGGCCCACTACGACGGCGGCCCCGACGGCACCCACGCCGCCACCGCCCTGACCCGGGACCTTGCCGCCCGCGGCTTCGCTTTGCGCCGCTTCAAGACCGGCACCCCGGCCCGCGTCCACCGCCGCAGCATCGATTTTTCCAAACTCGAGCGCCAGCCCGGCGACCCCGACGAACTGCTGCAGCCTTTCAGCTTTTTGACCCGCACGCCGATGCACAACAAGGTGGACTGCTACATCGCCTACACCAACCCCGCCACCCACAAGGTCATCCTGGACAACCTGGACCGTTCGCCGCTCTACGGCGGGGACATCCAGGGCGTGGGGCCGCGGTACTGCCCCTCCATCGAGGACAAGGTCGTGCGCTTCAGGGAGAAGGAGCGCCACCCGGTGTTCGTGGAGCCCTGCGGCGAGGACCCCGAGGAGATGTACCTGCAGGGGCTGTCCTCCAGCCTGCCGGAAGCCGTGCAGAACGCCATGTACCGCACGATCGAAGGCTTTGAACGGCTGGAGATCATGCGCCCCGCCTACGCCATCGAATACGACTGCGTGGACCCCACCACCCTCAAACCCACGCTGGAAAGCAAGGCCGTGGCCGGGGTCTACGGCGCGGGGCAGTTCAACGGCACCTCCGGCTACGAGGAAGCCGCCGCCCAGGGCCTGCTGGCGGGGCTCAACGCCGCGCGCCATGCGCTGGGCCGCAGCGAACTGGTGCTGCCCCGGCACTCGAGCTACCTGGGCACGCTGGTGGACGACCTGGTGACCAAGGGCGTGCTGGACCCCTACCGCATGATGACCAGCCGCAGCGAGTACCGCCTGAGTCTGCGGCAGGACAACGCCGACGAGCGCCTGACCCCCATCGGGCGGGAATACGGCCTGGTGGACGACGCGCGCTGGGCGGCCTTCTGCCGCGACCGGGAACGGAAAGCCGCCGAGCTGGAACGCCTGGGCCGCGCCCGCATCCGGCTGGCCGACCTGCGCGCCGTCTGCCCGCCGGACGCCGAACTGGGGGAGAGCGGCGGCACCGCGCTGGAACTGCTGCGCCGCCCCGCCGTGACCTATGAGCGCATCGCCGCCGTCATCGGCCGCGGGGAGGGCGTGACCCCCGCCATGGCCCAGCGCATCGAGACCGAGATCCGCTACGCGGGCTACATCGCCCGGGAGGAACGGCTGATCCGCGACGTGCAGCGCCACGAGAACGTGGCCATCCCCGAGGATTTCGACTACGCGCCCCTTGAGACCATGACCCTGGAAGCGCGGGAGAAGCTGGCGCGCATCCGCCCCCGCACGCTGGCCCAGGCAGGGCGCATCCCCGGCGTGTCGCCCAGCGATCTTGCGCAGCTGAGCATCGCGCTGCTGAAAGCCCGGAAAGGGTCCTGACCCGGCGGTTCGTTTTTCCTGGCCCGGAACCCAACGGGCAACCGGAAACAAACGGCGGGAACCTCCCGGCAAACAGAACACACCGGGCAGTTTCAACGTTCCCCATCGGATGTAGGGGCGGCCTGTAGGCCGCCCGGAGAACATTCCCACGGCCCGGAACCCAACAGACAACCGAACACAAACGGCGGGTGCAAACATCCGCCCCGCATACCCCCCTGACCACCACAAGGAAAGGAATCCCCATGATCGACAAACAGCGTCTGGCGCAAAAATGTTCCACGTGGAACATCACCCTCACCGGCAGCCAGCTGGACCAGCTGGACCGCTACGCGCAGCTGCTGGTGGACTACAACCGCAAGGTCAACCTGACCGCCATCACCACCCCCGAAGGCATCGAGGACCGCCACTTTGCCGACAGCCTGCTCTTTGCCGCCCAGCCCGAAGTCGCGGGCCGGGTGGTGGACGTGGGCACCGGCGCGGGCTTCCCCGGCGTGGTGGCCAAGATCTACAAACCCGGCCTGGCCCTGACCCTGATGGAACCCACCGGCAAGCGGGTGGATTTCCTGCGCTATCTCTGCGCCGAGCTGGGCCTGACCGGCGTGGAGTTCGCCAAAGAGCGCGCCGAGGAAGCCGCCCGCAAAGGCTGGCGGGAGCAGTTCGACGTGGCCTGCGCCCGGGCGGTGGCCGCCCTGCCGGCGCTGTGCGAATACTGCCTGCCGCTGGTGCGCGTGGGGGGCGTGTTCCTCGCCCTCAAAGGCCCCGACGCGCCGGAGGAACTGGCCGCCAGCGCCGGCGCCCTGCGCAAGCTGGGCGGCCGCGCCGCCGGGACCCGGGACTTCACGCTGCCCGACGGCAGCGCCCGCACGCTGGTGCTGTGCCAAAAAATATCGCAGACTCCGACCGTTTACCCCCGGAACGGCGGAAAAATTGCAAAAAAACCGTTGTAACAGCGCGAAAACCCGCGCTTTGCCACGAACGATTTTTGTTCCCGTTCCCTGCGGGATGTGCTATGCTTTTTGTAGAAAAAGCATGGCATTTTTTTGTACATACCCGCAGGGAGGGAACCATCGTGTCCAGAAAAGAAACCCAGAAACCGGGCCGCGTGCTGCTGCTGCCCATCGACAGCATCGAGCCTTCGCCCTACCAGGCCCGCACCGCCTTCGACGAGCCGGAGATCGCCGCCCTGGCCGTGAGCATTTTGCAGAACGGCCTGCTGCAGCCCGTCAGCGTGCGGCGGGTGGGGCTGCGCAAATACCAGCTGGTGGCGGGGGAGCGCCGCCTGCGCGCCTGCCGTCTGGCCAAGCTGGAGAAGATCCCGGCCATCCTGGCGGACTATGACGACAGCGAATCCGCCGCGCTGGGCCTGCTGGAGAACCTGCAGCGCAGCCAGCTGGACCCCTTCGACACGGCCCGCGGCATCAAGGAGGTCATCCGCCTGTGGGGCTGCACCCAGGCCGAGGCCGCCCGCCGCCTGGGGCTGAGCCAGCCCGCCCTGGCCAACAAGCTGCGGCTGCTGACCCTGACGCCGGAACAGCAGCAACTCTGCGCGGCCCACCACCTGACCGAGCGCCACGCCCGGGCCGTGCTGCGCCTGCCGGAAAGCCGCCGTACCGCCGCGCTGGAAAAGATCGTGCAGGAGCAGATGAGCGTGCGCCAGGCCGACAAGCTGGTGGACGCCATGCTGGCCGCGCCCAAAGGCCCCGGCCCCTGCCGCAAGACCATCCCCATGGTGCGGGACGTGCGGTTTTTCGTGAACACCCTGCAGCACGCCGTGGACCTGATGACCCAGAAGGGCATTGCGGCCACCACCAGCTGCGACAGGAAGGACGGATGCCTGGAATACATCGTGCGCATCCCCGTGGGGCGGGACGGCCGCCCGGTGACCGGCGCCGCCGCCGCGGAAGCCGGGGCCCCCGGCGGGGGCGCGCCGCAGGACCCGGCGGCGCAGCTCCCGCTGCACAGCGTCACGGTCCCGGCCGCCGCCCCCGGCGGCCCCGCCGCAGACGGCGAGGAGGATTTCGCCATCCAGCTGCTGTGAAAGGGCGGGAAATTTTATCGCTTCCTTTTTATAAGGGCGGGGTTTTGCATGGCCCGCAAATTCCCCGCCTGCCGGGACGTTGTCCCGGATTTGATTCTTTATTTTGGATGCATTGCGGGCCGCATGGGTCTGCTTCGGGCTTCCGACGGTGCCGCTTTTTGACCGGCCAAAAAGCGGCAGAAAAAGCCGCCGCTAGTTCCGAGGCGCGGGGCACGGCCAAGGGGCCTGCGGGCCCCTTTGGAAACCCCGGGGCTCTGCGGTGGTCGCCCGAGACTCTTTCCGTGTTTCACAGCCCTTCATTCGTTTTTACCCTGGCCCCGGCCCGTG
>DXBF01000058.1 GCA_019116705.1 Candidatus Gemmiger avistercoris | reverse complement strand
CCCCTTAAGGGGCCGCCATGAGTCAGCAATGCAGTTGGCCGACCCATTCGTGGCCCCTTGAGGGGCGTTGTCCGTATTATGCCCTTCTAGGGCTTACACAAGCCCCCGGCTTTGCCGGGGGTCATGACTTCATGGATCGTTTATCGCTTGGTTACCCATGGCGCACAGCCGGTCCAGGGTGATGTTGTCCACATACTGATTGATCAGGTCGTTGAGGCCGTACCAGAAGCCGCGCGTCCGGCACTGGTCCCGGCGCGGGCAGTCTGCCTGCGCGCCCAGGCAGGGGATGGCGGTCAGTTCGCCCTCCACGGCCCGCAGGATATCCCCTGCGGTGATCTCCTCCGCAGGGCGGGCGAGGCGGTAGCCCCCCTGGGCGCCGCGCACGCTGGCCACCAGCCCGGCCCGGGCCAGCGGTGTGATGATCTGTTCCAGATACTTCAGGCTGATCTGCTGGGCGGTACTGATCTCTTTCAAGGGGACCAGAGCGCCGCCGTGATCGGCGAGCTCCGTCATCAGGCGCAGCGCATAGCGGTCGCGGGTCGAAAACTTCATCAGAGTCCCTCTTTCTGTCTGTACTGAAATTTTTATTATCATAGCATGATTGTAGGAAATTCGCAAGCCCCTGCCCGATTTTCCGGCAGATTGCATAAAAATCCAAAATTCTGCTTCTTTTGCGCAAAAGGTGTTGACAGCGCGGGCGGATAGGGCTATACTTTTAGCCAGAGAAGCCATAGCAGGCTTGTCCAGTTTGTGAAAGAAAGGGGTTCGGGCCTATGACCGGCAGCCGGCACTTCGGCATGATGATGTGCATGTGCAGTTTGCTTCGGCGGCCTGTGCTTGCTTTCTCATGCGCGAAACTGGGCGCATAATGCAGGAACACAGCGGGGTGCCGAAGCGGTTCGGCACCCCGCTTTTGTTTTGGCTTCCAAACGGGAGAAGGAGGAAATTGGAAAATGGAACGTGGTTCTGTTTACAAGCAGCCCGGTGTGCGAATGTGACGCTGCCTGCATGACCGACCGCACACACGGAACTTATATGACATACATAACAGACAAAAGGAGATCTACCATCATGAAAAAACTGATTTCTGCGATCCTGGCCGGCACGCTGGCCCTCAGCCTGGCCGCCTGCGGCTCTTCCGCTTCCTCTTCCGCCGCCGCTTCCTCGCAGGCGGCCGCCACGGCGGAGTCCGGCGGCGACCTGGCAGGCACCACCATCCGGGTGGCGGCTTCCCCCACGCCCCATGCCGAGATCCTCAACGTTGCCAAGGAGATCCTGGCAGGGCAGGGCGTCACGCTGGAAGTCGTCGAATTCAGCGACTATGTGCAGCCCAACATGGTGACGGAGAGCGGCGAAGTGGACGCGAACTACTTCCAGCACCAGCAGTACCTGGATGCTTTCAATGAGGAAAACGGCACCCATCTGGTGAGCGTGGGTGCGATCCACTATGAACCCTTCGGCATCTACCCCGGCAAGAGCAGCAGCCTGGATGAGATCGCCGACGGCGCGGTCATCGCCGTGCCCAACGACACCACCAACGAGGCCCGCGCCCTGCAGCTGCTGGCCGCCCAGGGCATCATCACCATCCGGGACGGCGCCGGTCTGACGGCCACCGTCAACGACATCACCGAGAACCCGCACAACGTCCAGATCGAGGAACTGGAAGCCGCCCAGCTGCCCCGCACGCTGGCCGACGTGGACTACGCGGTCATCAACGGCAACTATGCGCTGGAGGCCGGTTTCACGGCCGGTGAGGACGCCCTCGCCACCGAGGATGCCGCTTCCGAAGCCGCCCAGACCTACGCCAACGTGCTGGTAGTCGAGGAAGGCCGTGAGAACGACCCCGCCATCCAGGCGCTGCTGGCCGCGCTGGAAAGCCAGGAAGTCAAGGACTTCATCGAGCAGACCTACAACGGCGCCGTCGTGCCCCTCTTCTGAGAAAAAGCGCGCAAAGGCTTGCAACCGGACGGCCGGTAAGGTACAATCGACAGGGAACGGGAAAATATCCCGTTCCCTATTGTAAAGCGAGGGGGAACACCCATGATCGAGATCCAACATCTGACCAAGCGTTTTGCCACCAAGAGCGGCACGGTGGTCGCGCTGAAGGACATCAACCTGACGATCCATGACGGCGACATCTACGGTATCATCGGCATGTCGGGCGCGGGCAAGTCCACACTGGTGCGCTGCATCAACATGCTGGAACGGCCCGACGAAGGCTCCGTGGCCGTCGGCGGCCGCCAGATGCAGCAGCTCAGCGCGGCGGAACTGCGCGCCGCACGCCGGGACATCACGATGATCTTCCAGCAGTTCAACCTGCTGATGCAGCGCACCTGCCTGCGCAACATCATGTTCCCGATGGAACTGTCCAAAACGCCGAAAGACAAGGCGGAAGCCCGGGCCCGGGAACTGCTGGAACTGGTGGGCCTGCCGGATAAGGCGGACGCCTACCCGGCCCAGCTTTCCGGCGGTCAGAAACAGCGCATCGCCATCGCCCGCGCCCTGGCCACCGACCCCAAGGTGCTGCTGTGCGACGAAGCCACCAGCGCGCTGGACCCCAACACCACCCACGCCATCCTGCAGCTGATCCAGAAGATCAACCGCGAACTGGGCATCACGGTGGTGGTCATCACCCACCAGATGAGCGTGGTGGAGGAGATCTGCAACCGCGTCGCCATCCTGGACGAAGGCACCGTGGTAGAGGAAGGCGCGGTGCAGGAAATTTTCAGCCGCCCTGCCTCCGCCGCCGCCCGCCGCCTGGTCTACCCGGCGGGCGCGCCCCGGGCCGAGAGCCTGCCCGGCCACCGGCTGGTGCGGGTGGCTTTCAACGGTACCCAGACCACCGACAAACCGCTGGTGGCCAGCCTGGCCATCCAGTGCGGCGTGCCCGCGTCCATCCTGGCGGCCGACACCCGCATGGTGAACGGCCAGACCCTGGGCAGCATGCTGCTGGCCCTGCCGGAAGGGGAGGGCGCGGCCCGGGCCATCGAATATATCCAAAACTATCCCGGTATTACCTATGAGGAGGTGAAGGGCTGATGGCGGAGTTTCTGGCAAGCAAAGAGTGGGAGACTTTTCTGCAGATCCTGCCCACCATTCCCTTTGAGACCTGGGAGACCATCTGGTCCACAGCCGTGGCCACGCTGCTGGCGCTGGTCATCGGCCTGCCGCTGGGCGTCTGCCTGGTCACCGGCGAACAGGGCGGCGTGCGTCCGCTGCCGCGCTGGTTCATGCAGCTGCTCAATGTGCTCATCAACCTGCTGCGCAGCGTGCCTTTCCTGATCCTGATGATCATTGTGATCCCCCTGTCCCGCCTGCTGGTGGGCACATCCATCGGCACGCCCGCGTCCATCGTACCGCTGGTCATCGCGTCCTTCCCCTTTGTGTCCCGCCTGGTGGAGACCAGCATCCGGGAGGTGGACGCCGGTGTGGTCGAAGCGGCCCAGAGCATGGGCGCTACGCCCCTGCAGATCATCGTCAAGGTCATGATCCCCGAAAGCCTGCCCAGCCTGGTGGCCAACGTCACCATTGCCACCACGACCATCATGGGCTACGGCGCCATGGCGGGCATCATCGGCGGCGGCGGCCTGGGCAAAGTCGCCATCAACTACGGCTACTACCGCTTCAACGGCCTGCTGGAGATCTTCGCCACCGCGCTGCTGGTGGTGCTGGTCCAGATTTTGCAGAGCGTGGGCACGCGGCTGGCCGCACGGTGCGACAAGCGCATCCAGCGCTGAAGCCGGGAAGTTCACAAAAGGTTCAAAATGGCGTGACAACTTGTACATGATCCTGCGGTATACTATAGGGGAAGTCAAGGTAATACACCAAAGACCCTAACACTGCTGCCGGACCATGCGAGGGGAAATCTCCCCGGCCCGGCACAGACAACCGATCAGGCTTCGCGCCATTTGAATAGATTTTTCAGCCGCAGGATACTCCCGTATATTGCGACCCGAACAGAAACCCCCGGATGGTTCTTCCATCCGGGGGTTTCTGCGTCTGCGGGCGGTTCACCCGGTATTTTTTATGGGCATGTCGGGGAATACGTCGCGGGCGCTGAACAGCACGTCGTTGTACGCCATCTCAAAGTGGCAGTGGTTGCCGGTAGAATCGCCGGTGCTGCCCACATAGCCGATGACCTGGCCCTGGCTCACGGTGTCGCCCACGCTCACAACATAGCGGCTCATGTGGGCGTACAGCGTTGCGTAACCGTTGCCGTGGTCGATCTTTACATAGTTGCCCCAGCTGTAGTGCATGGGGACGACTTCCACCACGGTGCCGGAGTCCGAAGCGTAGATGGGCGTTCCCGCGGGGGCGGTGATGTCCACGCCGCGGTGGTGGCCGGGAATATTGGGGTTCGGGTCGGCCCAGCGGCTGATGCTGCGGTAGTCCGGCACCGGCCAGATGAAGGTGCCGGTGCCCAGCTTGCCGATCATGCCGCTTTTGAGCCGGGTGCCGCGGCGGATGATCTCCGGCGTGGGGGCCTGCTGCACCTCCACCGCCACCACACGGTCGTCGATCAGCACACCGTTTTCATAGAGCAGCCGGTGTGTCACGGTCTGGCTGCCGGGCACGCCCGCCTGGATTGTCTCCGACTTGCCGAAGTCCATGTCCGGGTCTTCCTGGGTCAAGGTGTCGTAGCCGATCTCCTGGGTCTCGACCACGGTGCGGGTCACCTGTACGGTCTGCAGGGCGCCGTCGTCGGCCTGCAGGGCGGCCAGGATGTCCCCGTAGCCGGTGACGGAATCCGTCAGGTAAACGCCGTCCACCAGCCGCAGCCCGTGGGCAAAACTGACGCGGGTGGTCTGGCTGGTGGGGTCCTCCCAAGGGCGTTTGATCTGGTTCAGATAGCTGCGCAGATGGTCGCCCTCGGTGGTCACATAGCGCAGTTCATCGTCTATGTATACGGCGGTGGCTTCGGTGATCTTATTGCCGCTGATGCGCAGGATGCCGTTGGCGATCTCGCTTTCGGTCATGGTCCCGTCGTGGATGGTCAGCGTGTAGCTGGGCTCGATGTCCCAGTCCAGCTGCCGTCCGGCGGCGGCCAGCAGTTCCCGGGCCGAGCGGACGCGGGCCAGTACGTCGGCGCGGGCGTTGTCAAAGACTGTCTCGCTGGCCACGTAGCCCACCACCTGGCCGTTGGCCTCCACCCGCAGCACATAGGGCAGGTCCAGCACGGTGCGGACCAGGGCCGCCGTGCCCGCGGCGGCCACCAGCGGCAGCAGCAGGCCCGCCAGCCGCCGGGGGCTTCGCAGCGTACGGCGCAGCTCCGGCAGGGCCAGCGCCGCCGGGCGCAGGGCCAGTACCAGCAGCCCGCCCAGTGTGCGCAGCAGCCAGCGTGTTGCGGCTGTCAGCAGCCGGGCCAGACGGACCAGCGTGTACTCCACCTGGAAGCCGATATAGTACAAAAAGTCCCCCACGGTGCTTTGCAGCAATTCTGAAAGCATGGCCGGGCCTCCTTTTTCGGGTCGCGGGATCAGTGCGGTATGTAAGCGAGCGGGTCGGTGCGGACGCCGTTGATGCGCAGTTCCAGGTGCAGGTGGTAGCCGCCGTTGGCGCCGTATACGTTGCCGGTATTGCCCACATAGCCCAGCAGGTCGCCTTGCCGGACCTGCTGGCCCTGGCTCACGGCAATGCGGCTCATATGGGCGTACAGGCTGTCGTAACGGCTGCCGTCGCTGGCGGTGCCGTGGCTCACCTGTACGCAGTTGCCGTAGCTGTTCACCGGCCCGGCGGCGCTGATGACGCCTGCGGCGACGGCGTAGATGGGCGTGCCGTTGGGGGCGGCGAAATCCGTGCCGCGGTGGGGAACGCCCCAGGGGTCCGGCTCGGAAAAGCGCGTGGTGATGCTGCCGTAGCTGTCCAGCGGGCAGCGGAATTCCAGGCTGGTCAAGATCAGGGCGTCGGTGGTGTAGCGGTCGCTCTGGGCGCGCACATAGGCGTCCAGGGCGGCGGTGGCCTCCTCGTAGGCTTTGCGGGCGGCTTCGGTGACGGCGGCCTGGGCTTGTTCGGCGGCCTGCTGTTCGCTCAGGTCATCGTTGGCGTCCTGCAGGGCTTCCTGTAATTCCCGGCGGGTGCCGTCCAGGGCCGCCTGCTGCTGTTCCAGCGCCGCCGCAGCGGCTTCCGCCTGCAGGCGGGCCGTCTCAGCCTCCTGGCGGGCCTGCTCCAACGCGGCGCTGCGGGCAGCCAGTTCCTGAAGGATCTCGTTATTTTTGGCGCTGATCTGGCGCAGCGCGTCGGTGAAGGTCAGCAGCTGGTACAGGCTGTCGGCCTGGGCCAGCAGCCCGATGGCGCCGCCGCCGTCCAGCTTCTGCATGGCGCTCAGCTGTTCCTTGCAGCGGGCCCGGCTTGCCTCGTACTCGGCCTGGGTCTGCTGCAGCGCGGCGTCGGCCTGCTCATAGTTCGCCTGCTGCTCCAGCTGGATGCGCTGGGCTTCCTGCAGGGCGGCGTATACGCCCTCCAGCTGTGCCGCGATGGCCCCGACTTCCCCTTGCAGGGTCTCCACCTGCTGTTGGGCTTGCTGCGTCTGCCCCTGCAGATCCTCCAGAGTTTCCTGTGCGGTTTCATATTCCTGCTGGGCTTGTTGCTTTTGGGTTTCCAGGTCCTGCTCCCGGGCGGCCTGTACCGGCAGGGCGAGGACGGTCCCCGCCAGCAAAAGGGCAGCCGGCAGAAGCGCGGCAAAAGAAAGAAATGTGGTTCGCATAGACAGTCCCTCACGGTCAGGCGCATTCCATGGCAGAAAAGAAAGAGGTCTATCGAAATAGACTGAGAAAAGTCTATCACGATAGACCGGTGATGTCAAGCGGGGCCGGTATACCGGGCGCGGGCATGTTGGCGCAGAAGGCGGCATAGGGTGGAACAGCGGCGGTCCTGATCCGCCGGAAGGGGGCGGAAAATGCGGTATCGAACACCAGAACAAAGCCGGTCGATGCGCCGCCGGATGCGCTTTTTGGCGGCGGTGCTGGCTGTCGTCTGCTTTGGGGGCCTGCTGGCGCGGCTGTACTGGTTGCAGGTGCGGGACCCGGAAGGCTACGCGGCCCGGGCGGCGGACCAGCAGCTGCGGGAAGCGGTGCTGCCGGCGGCCCGGGGCGAGATCTTTTCCTCCGACGGCACCTTGCTGGCAGCCAGCGAGACCTGCTGGACCATCCGGGCTGCGCCGCGGGAACTGGCGGATGAATTGGTGGAACCGGCGGCCCGGGCCTTGAGCGAGATTTTGGACATCGACTATGCGGAAACCCTGGAAAAACTCAGCCAGCGCAGCTCCAACGACTGCCTGCTCCGCCGCCGGGTGGACCGGGAGACCGCCGACGCGGTCCGCGCCTGGTGCCGGGAACAGGGAGCGGAAGGGGTCCAGATCCGGCAGGACACCAAGCGGGTCTACCCCCAGGGGGATTTTATGGGCGGCATTCTGGGGTTTACCAACGTGGACAATGCAGGGCTGTGGGGGCTGGAACTGGAATACGACACGGCGCTCACCGGCCGGAACGGCAAGATCCTGACGGCTAAGGATGCGTGGGGCTACGACATGCCCACCCACTACCAGACGCTGGTGGAGGCGGTGCCGGGATGCTCCCTGACCCTGACCATCGACGCCAGCATCCAGCACTGGCTGGAAAGCGCCATGGACGCAGCGGTACGGGAGCACAACGTGGCCAAGCGCGGGGTAGGCATCGTCATGGACGTGCAGACGGGGGCGATCCTGGCGATGACCAGCCAGCCGGACTATGACCCCAACACGCCGCGCCTGCTCATCGACGAGGAGCGCCGCGCCGAGGTGGACGCCCTGACCGGGGAGGCACGAAGCGCCGCCCTGCAGGAAGCGCAGCAGACCCAATGGCGCAATAAAGCCATCAGCGACCTGTATGAGCCGGGCAGTGTGTTCAAGCTTATCACAGCGGCCGCCGCGCTGGACACCGGCGCCTGTCGGGCGGACGACACGTTCGTCTGCGCGGGCAAGATCAATGTAGCGGGGACCCGTTTCCGCTGCGCCAACGGGCATATCCATGGCGTCGAGACCTTCGCCCAGGGCCTGGCCGTCAGCTGCAACCCCTGTTTTATCCAGATCGGCGCGCGCCTCGGCAAAGAAAACTTCTGCAACTATTTTGAGGCCTTCGGCCTGCGCGAAGGCACCGGGATCGACCTTCCCGGCGAGATCAGGCGCAGCGAGTATTATACCGCCGACCAGATGGGGCCGGTGGAACTGGCCTCCTGCTCCTTCGGGCAGAGCAGCAAGGTCAGCTATTTGCAGATGCTCACGGCGGTCTGTGCCATCGTAAACGGCGGCAACCTGATGCAGCCCTATGTTGTGCAGCGTATCACCGCGCCGGACGGAACGGTGGTGCAGGAGACGGAACCCGTGGTCAAACGCCGGGTGCTGCGCCCGGAAACCAGCGAGACCATGCGTACCCTCATGGAGGGCGTCGTCACAAGCGGCACCGGCAAAAACGCGGCGGTGGCCGGCTACCGTGTGGGCGGCAAAAGCGGCACCAGCCAGAAACTGGACAGTGAGGACGCCGGGGCGCGCATCAGCAGCTTCGTCGCGGTGGCGCCCATCGAAGCGCCGCGCCTGGCGGTGCTGGTCTGCCTGGACGAACCGCACAGCTGGAGCACCAGCGGGGGAACGCTGTCAGGCCCGGTCTGTGCGGAGGTGCTGGCCAAGGCGCTGCCCTACCTTGCGGCCGAACCCCGGCAGACGGAGGAGGAAAGCAAAATGTGAAAGTTTGAGGTAACTGTACGTTTGTTCAAAAAAAGTATAGGACTTTTTCCGGCGGCCCTGCTATAATAAGGTAAAAATGTACCGAAATTGCAGGTGGAACAGCTATGGACAGCGCAAACAAGCAGCAGATGCCTTTTGTTGTATTCGATAATGTCTGCAAATACTATCAGATGGGCGACACCCGCATCGCGGCGTCCGACCATGTGAGTTTTACCATTGAAAAAGGGGAGTTCTGCGTGATCCTCGGCCCCTCGGGCGCGGGGAAAACGACGGTGCTCAATATGCTGGGCGGCATGGATACCTGCGATGAGGGGAAGATCCTGCTGGACGGCGAATGCGTCAGCGACTTCAGCCAGAAACGCCTGACGACCTACCGCCGCTACGACGTGGGGTTTGTGTTCCAGTTCTACAACCTGGTGCAGAACCTGACGGCCCGGGAAAACGTGGAACTGGCGGCCGAGATCTGCCGCGACCCGCTGGACGCCGACACCGTGCTGGAAGAAGTGGGTCTGGCTGACCGGCGCAACAATTTTCCGGCGCAGCTTTCCGGCGGCGAGCAGCAGCGTGTTTCCATTGCGCGGGCGCTGGCCAAAAATCCCAAGATCCTGTTATGCGACGAGCCCACGGGCGCGCTGGACTACAAAACCGGCAAACAGGTGCTGGCGCTGCTGCAGGCGACCTGCCGCAAGCAGGGCCGCACGGTGATCGTCATCACCCACAACAGTGCGCTGGCGGCTATGGCGGACCGCGTGATCCGCATCAACAGCGGGCGGGTGATCGAGGAAACGACCAACCCCGATCCTACGCCGGTGGAAAGGATCGAATGGTAAATGACGCGCAGTTACCGTAAAAATATACTGAGGACGCTGAAAAGTGCGCGCAGCCGCTTCCTGGCGATCTTTTCCATCGTGGCGTTGGGCGTGGGCTTTCTGGCAGGATTGAACGCGACGCCCATCGACATGAATGAGTCCATGGAACGCTACATGGACGACGCGAACTTTTATGATCTGCGCATCGTCTCGACCCTGGGCCTGACCGACGGGGATGTGGAAGCGCTGCGCCAGGTGGAAGGCGTCGAAGCGGTGCAGCCGGCCTATTCGGCGGACCTTTTGGTGGACGCGGGGGAGGATGTGCTCGTCTCCCGCGTGCAGAGCCTGCCGCCGGAGGGGGAAGACGGTATCAACCGTCTGTTCCTGGCGGAAGGGCGGATGCCGCAGAACTCCGGGGAGTGCGTGATCGAAGCGGGCGACGGTCTGGCGGGTGAGGAGGTCCCGCTGGGCATGACGCTGACTGTCAGCGCGGAAAACGAGGATCTGGACACCAAACTGGCCCGCACCGAGTATACGGTGGTGGGCGTCGTACATAATGCCAATTATTTCAGCTTTGAGCGTGAACCGGCCAGCGTGGGCAACGGGACGGTGGAACTGGTGCTGTACCTGCTGCCGGAGGACTTTGCCTATGAGACCTATACCGAGATCTATGTGATGGCAGAAGGCGCGCTGGCCCAGAACAGCCTGGAGGACGAGTATACCGCTACGGTGGAGGCCGTGCAGGCCAACGTGGAAGCCATCCAGCAGGAGCGGTGCGACGCCCGGTATGAGGAGATCCGCGCCGAAGCGCAGGAGGAGATCGACGACGCCTGGGCGGAGTACTACGACGCCAAAGCCGAAGCACAGCAGGAACTGGCGGATGCGGCGGCGGAACTGGAGGACGGCCGCCGCGAACTGGCCGAAGGCCAGCAGGAATATGAGGACGGCGAGCGGGAGTATGCCGACGGCGCGCAGGAGATCGCCGACAATGAGGTTCTGCTCAACGACGGCCTGGTCCAGATCCAGGAAGCTGTACAGCTGCTGCAAGACAACCAGAAGCAACTGGAGGACGGCGAAGCCGAACTGGCCGCCAACGCCCCTGCGCTGGAGGAGGCCCGGCGCAAACTGGAAAACGGCCAGGCCGAATACGAAGACGGACTGCAGCAGTACAACGACGGTCTGGCACAGATCGAAGAAGGCGAGCGGCAGCTGGCGGAGGGCAAAGCCCAGCTGGATCAGGCGGAAGAAACCTATCAGGCCGGTGTGGACCAGGCGGCGCAGCAGGTCAGCGAACTGCTGCAGGAGAAGCTGCCCTGGCTGACGGTCGAGGTCGGCGCGGAGGACGTGCAGGGGTTCATCGACTGGCTCAACGACGGGGAGCGGGAGGTCCCGGCAAGCTACGACGATCTGCTGGACGATTTGGGCGCCTATGTGGAGGAACAGTACGGACTGTCGGTCGGCGCGCTGCTGCCTTCGGCGGCGCGCGATGTGCAAAAACAGGCGCAAAACCTGCTGGAAGAACTGCAGCAGGAGCCGCCCGCGGGTAGCGAAGAAGAAACGCCGCCCACCGAAACGAAGCCGGAGGAGCAGCCGCCGGAAACTGTGCAAGCAGACCGCGCGGACGGCGCGACAGAAGAACCGCCCGCCGATGCAACGGAAGTCCCGGCGGAGGACGCGTCCGCCGTTCCCTCTGAACCCGCGGATCCCCCTGCCGGGGAGACGGGGGAGGGGGCCGAACAGCCGGATGGGGAGCCTGTGCCCGAAGAAGCCGCCCCGGCGGAGGGACCCGATGGAGAAACGGCCACACCGGAACAGGAAGCCGGGCCGGAAACAGAACCCGCCGCGGATGGCGGCGAAGTGTCTGACGGCACGGCAAAGACGGCGCTCGCATCGCCCACCGCCTGGACCGGCGGGACGGCGGCCCCGACCGAAAACACCGAAAACGCCGCAGAGGAGCCGCTGGAAACTGCCGGGCCGCAGGACCCCGCGCAGGGGCCCGAAGAACCAGACCCCGAAGACTCCGACGAGCCCCCGGCGATGACCGATGCCCAGCGCCAGGAACTGGAACAGCAGCTGAACGCCATCCTCACGACGGACCGTGCCCAAATGAAGTCTGTGCTGGAAGCCGCGCAGGCATGGCTGGCGGAACAGGAAGAACCGCTGCCGGAACTTGTGGAAAAATTCCAGAAGATGGTGGAAGAGGGCCTGACCAAGCTGGCAGAGGAACAGGCGCAGACCGGGCCGCTGGTGGCCGGGTTTGCCCAGATGGTCGGCGGCCGCCGCACACTGGACCAGTCCTGGGACGCCTACTATGAGAATGAACAGAAACTGACCGACGGCCGCAAGCAGCTGGAGGCAGGCGCGCCTGCGCTGGAGGAAGCCAAGCGCCTGCTGGACGAAGGCTGGGCCGAGTACGAAGCCGGTCTGGCCGAATATGAGGCAGGAAAGCGGCGTCTGGCCGACGCCCGGGTGCAGTTGGATGAAGGCTGGGCGACCCTGACCGACAAACAGCTGGAACTGGCCGACGCGCAGGTACAGCTGGCCGATGCCAAGGCACAGCTGGCCGACGCCCGTGCCGAACTGGACGATGCCCGCGCGACCATAGCCGAAAACGTGCAGAAACTCCGCGACGGGGAGATCGAGTACGAGGACGGCAAGGCGGAAGCAGAGCAGGAACTGGCCGACGCCCGCGCCGAGATCGAAGATGCCCAGCGGGAACTGGACGACATCGAGCAGCCGGAGTGGTACATCTGGGACCGCAGCAACAATGTGAGCTATGCGTCCTTTACCGGCAATGTGGAAAAACTCACCGCCATCACGACCATCTTCCCCATCTTCTTCTTCCTCGTGGCGGCACTGGTGGTATCCACCACCATGACCCGCATGGTCGAGGAAGAACGCCTGCAGATCGGCACGCTGAAAGCGCTGGGTTATGCCCGCGGCGAGATCATGCAGAAATACCTCTGCTATGCTTTGGCGGCCGCAGCGCTGGGCACGCTGGCCGGGCTGGCCATCGGCTTTGTGGCCTTCCCGAAGATCATCTGGTCGGCTTATGCCATGATGTATTACATGCCCTCCATTGCTACCCCCTGGCGTCTGGCCCAGGCGCTGTTCGCGGGCGGTACGCTCATCGTGCTGACCGTCGGCGTCACGGCGCTGACCTGCCGCGCCTCGCTGCAGGAAGTCCCGGCTGCGCTGATGCTGCCGCGTGCGCCCAAGGCGGGCAAACGTATCCTGTTGGAGCGCATCACCCCGCTGTGGCGGCGGCTTCCCTTTACCTGGAAGGTCACCTGCCGCAACCTGCTGCGCTACAAGCGGCGGTTCTGGATGACGGTCATCGGGGTGGCGGGGTGTACGGCGCTGCTGGTGGCAGGGTTCGGCATCTCGGACTCGCTCAATGCCATCATCACCAAACAGTACGCCGAGATCTCCCACTATGACCTGACCACCATCGTGACGCAGGAGGAAGCGACGCAGGAAGGGCCGGTGTACGACTATCTGTATGGGGAAGGCCCCGTGGAAGAATCGCTGACGGTTTCGATGGAGACCACCCGCCAGGAAAGCCCGGAAGGGGAGATCGACATCTACCTGATGATCCCGCAGGATGTGCAGCGCTTTGCCGATTTTGCCGATCTGCATGAACGGGTCAGCCGCAAAGCCACGCCGCTGGGCGAGGAGGGCGTCGTACTGACCGAGAAAATGGCAAGCATTTTCGGGGTCCGGGCCGGGGATACCATCACCCTGAAAAATCAGGACGATGTGACCGGCACCTTCACCGTCACCGGCGTGTGCGAGCACTATGTCAGCAATTATGTGTACATGAGCGCGGCTACCTATCAGGCGGCGTTCGGGGTGGCCCCCACCTACAATGCGGTTATCAGCCGCTTGGCGGACGACAGCCAGGAGACCCGGGATGCGATCTCGGCAGAATTGCTGGAAATGGACAAGGTCGCCAGCCTGAGCTTTACCGAGGACAACGTCGCCCAGGTACAGAATATGCTGCAGTCCATCGACGCGGTGGTCGTGCTCATCATCGTCTGCGCGGCCTGCTTGGCTTTCGTGGTCCTGTACAACCTTTCCAGCATCAACGTGGCGGAGCGCGTCAAGGAGATCGCCACCATCAAGGTGCTGGGCTTCTATGACCGGGAAGTCAACGCCTACGTCAACCGGGAAAGCGTGGCCCTGACGTTGGCCGGCATCCTCTTCGGCGTGTTCGCCGGCATTGCCCTGCACCGTTTCATCATCCTGACGGTGGAGGTGGACGCCGTCATGTTCGGGCGTGAGATCGCGCCGCTCAGCTTTGCCTGTGCCGTGCTGCTGACGCTGCTGTTCAGCACCATCGTCAATCTGGTGATGCAGCGCACGCTGAAAAAAATTTCTATGGTGGAAAGCATGAAAGCGCCGGAATAATGCGCTGCGGGCGGTGTTTCGACGGCGAAAAATGTAAAAGAACGGTAAAAAAGGCGATCGATTCGATGAAAAATGCCGGGGCGGCTTTGGGCGGTCCCGGCTTTTTTGTGCAAAATGCCGCAACAGCGCCGAAAAGTTGACGAACGGCTGCAAAATGGCTATAATAGAGTACGAACCGTGCCGTCCGGCGCGGGCAATATATGGCCGGAGGGACCCTGCGCGAATGGTTCCGGCAGGGTGCGGCCGCCAAACGTATTAGGAGGAATCCAAATATGGCACCCAGAAAGAAAGTTTCGCAGACCGTACTTACCGAGGGTAAGTTCTATACCATCAGCGCTGCCAACGGCAAGGTCGTGGAAGTCGCGGATTATAACATCGACAACGGCGCCAAGATCCAGCTGTGGGACAACGTGAACGCCGAGTGGCAGCAGTGGAATTTCGTGCCCGCCGGGGACGGCGTGTACCGTATCCAGAACCGCTTCACCAACAAGATGCTGGACCTGGACTGCGGCGGCGTCAGCGACGGCACCCGCGTCCACCAGTGGGAGGGCGCTCCGGCGTCCAGCCAGCTGTGGGTCGTGGAGCCTTCCAACGACGGCACCGTCAAGATCAAATCCAACCTGGCCGGCAAGCTGCTGGACGTGGTGGGCATGAGCACCGAAAACGCCACCCCGCTGCAGATCTGGCGTGACGTGGACGGCGCCAACCAGTACTGGACCATTGCGGAAGTGACCCGCAAACCCAAGGCCAGCGCGAAGGCTACCGCCGCCAAGGCGAAAGCTGCTGCCGCCGCTGCGGCGGAGAATGTGGCCGACGCCGCGGTGGACGCTGCCGAGGAAGTGGTCAAGGCCGCCAAGAAGGCCGCCAAAAAGCCCGCCGTCAAGAAGGCGGCCAAGACCGTCAACGATACGGTGAAGGCGGTGGCCGATGTGGTCAAGCCCGCCGCCGACGAGGCCGTCAAGGCCGCCAAGCCGGTGGTCGACGAAGCCGTCAAGGCTGCCAAGCCCGTGGTGGAGGAAGCGGTGAAGGCCGTGAACGAGGCTGTCAAGAGCACCGCCAAGAAACCCGCCGCCAAAAAGACTGCGGCCGCGAAGAAACCCGCCGCCAAAAAGACCACCAAGAAGACCGGCAAGTAATTGGCCCGGCGGCTGAAACTTTCCCCCTGCGATTTTGTGTTGGAACGAGTGATCCCCGTGCCCTGCGGCACGGGGATTTTTGACTGTACGGGCAAAAAAGCGGGATTCTCACTTTGTGTCGTGGCGCTGCGGGACCCGTTGTGGTAGGATGGGACGTGAAAGGAAGGAGGGAACGCAGATGGACCAGGAAAGGATCGGCTGTTTCTTAAAACAGCTGCGCCGGGAAAGGGGGCTGACGCAGGAACAGCTGGCGGAACAGCTGGGGGTCAATCCCCGCACGGTCAGCCGGTGGGAAACGGCCCGCACGATGCCGGATTTCGCGCTGCTGGTGGAACTGGCGCGGCGGTACGGCGTGACGGTGGACGAACTGCTGGACGGCGAACGCTGCGCGCAAAGTACAGAAAAGGAGGAAGAAAAGGCCATGGAAAAAATCGCAGATTACACCCGGCAGGAAAAACAGACGCTGACACGGCGCTTCCACCGACTGTTTTGGGCTGCCGGGCTGCTGCTGGCTGTCGCCATCGCGCTGCAAATAGCAGAACTGACCGACCGCTTCCCCTGGGATTTCCTGTCCGGTCTGGGGCAGGGCACAGCGCTGGGCATGCTCATCGTCGGCGCGCTGTTCACCAGCCGGCTGGGGGCAAGGCTTGTGGCAGGCAAACAGAAACTTTTCAAAAAGATCCGGAAGAACTAAACAAACCGGGCGGCGCCCCTCTGCCGAGGGGCG
>DXBF01000057.1 GCA_019116705.1 Candidatus Gemmiger avistercoris | reverse complement strand
GCTGAGGCGCGTCCAGCGGACGAGACAGCCGAAGCAGAGCAGGGGCAGCGGTCTGTTTTTTGCAAGCCCGCAGCGACGGGCGCAGCGAAAACAGGGCACCGCAACCGTGGCCCGCAGGGCCGGAGAGGGCTATCCTTGCGGGCTGAGGCAGTCTGCCCCTCCCCGTTTGCTTCTGCAAACTTGCCAAAACAGTAACAATAAGCGGGCAGGAAGATTGTTAGGATTCACAAACTTTCTTTGGGGAGGCCAAAAGCGATTGACTTTTTCGGTTAGTAAGCGTAAACTTACAACCGTGAAGTTTGTATGAACGAACTGCATCGTGTATAGATGGGAGGGATCGTACTATGATGCCTTTGACCATGGCCCGGCCGGGTGAGACCGTCACCATCCGGCGGATCACCGGGCGGGACGAGGTGCGCCAGCACTTGGCCGAGCTCGGCTTTGTGGTGGACAGCCCGGTGACGGTGGTCAACGAGATCGCCGGCAGCCTGATCTTGCAGGTGAAGGACGGCCGCATCGCCCTGGACAGCCAGATGGCGAGCCGTATCCTGTACTGACGGGCCTTTCCTTTTGGTAAAACGGCCGGGGCTGCCGCCCTGACGGTTTTGTAGATTGCAAATCAGTGGGAGGAAACAAGCTATGAGAACGCTGAAAGACGCCAAGGTCGGCCAGACCGTGACCGTCGCCCGCCTGAACGGCGCGGGCCCGGTCAAGCGCCGCATCATGGATATGGGCATCACCAAGGGCGTCCAGATCTATGTGCGCAAGGTCGCGCCGCTGGGCGACCCCATGGAGCTGAACGTCCGCGGCTACGAGCTGAGCGTGCGCAAGGCCGACGCGGAAATGGTCGAGATCAACTGACCCCGCGGCCGAGAAAGGAGAACTGTACATGGCACAATGGAAGATCGCACTGGCGGGCAACCCGAACTGCGGCAAGACCACCCTGTTCAACGCCCTGACCGGCGCAAACCAGTACGTCGGCAACTGGCCCGGCGTCACCGTCGAAAAGAAGGACGGCAAGCTCAAAGACAACAAGGACGTCATCATCCAGGACCTGCCGGGCATTTACTCCCTGTCCCCCTATACGCTGGAGGAAGTGGTGGCCCGCAACTACCTGGTGAACGAGAAGCCCGACGCCATCCTGAACATCGTGGACGGCACCAACATCGAGCGCAACCTCTACCTGACCACCCAGCTGCTCGAACTGGGCATCCCGGTGGTCATCGCCGTGAACATGATCGACCTGGTGCGCAAAAACGGCGACCGGATCGACCTGGACAAACTGGGCGAGGCGCTGGGCTGCAAGGCTGTGGAGATGAGCGCCCTGAAGGGGGACGGCTGCGACGCCGCTGCCAAGGCCGCCGTAGCGGCCGCCCAGGCCGGCCGGACCGCCAAGCTGCCCAAAGTGTTCACCGGGTGCGTCGAACAGGCCATCGAGACCATCGAGGGGCTGATCCGGGGCAAGGTGGAAAACCGCTTTGTCCGCTGGTACGCCGTCAAGCTGTTTGAGCGGGACGAAAAGGTGGTGGCCGAAGTGAAGCTGGACGCCGCCGCCGCGGCCCAGATCGAGCAGGCCGTGGCCGCCTGCGAACAGGAGCTGGACGACGACGCCGAGAGCATCGTCACCAACCAGCGCTACACCTTCCTGCACACGGTGGTGCAGAAAGCCTGCACCCGCAAGGCCCGCAAGGACAACCTGACCGTCTCCGACCGGATCGACCGGGTCGTCACCAACCGGGTGCTGGCATTGCCCATCTTCGCCCTGGTCATGCTGGGGGTGTACACCATCGCCATGGGCAGCACCCCCGTCTCCTTCGGCACTATGGGCACCGACTGGGTGAACGACGTGCTGTTCACCGAGATCGTGCCGCCGGCGGTGGAGGGCTTCCTCGTATCCATCGGCTGCGCCGATTGGCTGGTGGGCCTCATCAACGACGGCATCGTGGCCGGCGTGGGCGCGGCGCTGGGCTTTGTGCCCCAGATCCTGGTGCTGAGCTTCCTGCTGGCCATTTTGGAGGACATCGGCTACATGGCCCGCATCGCCTTTGTGATGGACCGCATCTTCCGCCGGTTCGGGCTGTCGGGCAAGAGCTTCATCCCCCTGCTGGTGGCCTCGGGCTGCGGCATCCCCGGCGTCATGGCGTCCCGCACCATCGAGCAGGACCGCGACCGCAAGCTGACCATCATGACCACCTGCTTTATCCCCTGCAGCGCTAAAATGCCCATCATCGGCCTGCTGGCCGGCGCCATCTTCGGCGGCAGCAGCCTGGTGGCCGTCAGCGCCTACTTCATCGGCATCGCGGCCGTCGTGGTCAGCGGCATCATCCTGAAAAAGACCAGGGCCTTTGCCGGCGACCCCGCTCCCTTCGTCATGGAGCTGCCCGCCTACCATGTGCCCGCCTGGGGCAACGTCCTGCGTTCCACCTGGGAGCGCGGCGCTTCCTACGTCAAGCGGGCCGGCACCGTCATTTTGACGTCCACCGTGGTGCTGTGGTTCTTGCAGGGCTACGGCTTCACCGATGGCGCGTTCGGCGCGGTGGAGGACGCCAACACCTCTCTGCTGGCCGTCATCGCCGGGGCAGTCGCGCCCATCTTCGCGCCGCTGGGCTTTGGCAACTGGCGCGCCACCACCGCCTGCGTGGGCGGCCTGATCGCCAAGGAGAACGTCGTCTCCACCCTGGCCGTGACCTTTGGCGTGGGCGAAGTGGCGGAAAACGGCGAGGAGATCTGGGGGCTGATCGCCGCCAACTTCACCGCGCTGTCGGCCTACAGCTTTATGATCTTCAACCTGCTGTGCGCCCCCTGCTTTGCCGCCATGGGCGCCATCAAGCGTGAGATGAACAACCCCCGCTGGACCGCCTTTGCCATCGGCTATATGTGCGTGTTCGCGTATG
>DXBF01000056.1 GCA_019116705.1 Candidatus Gemmiger avistercoris | reverse complement strand
CGACAACTACTACCTGCTGACGCTGGCGGCCATCGCGCAGGAATTGCAGGCCCGCGGCGCGCCGCGGGAGTGCGGGGTGACCATCGCAGCAGGGCTGCCGCTGACCAGCTAGGTATCGTCCATGACGTGGCTGCCCGTGGTCACGCTCTGCGACCCGGCAGGGCTCAGGCTCCAGCTGCCGCCGTCAATGCTGCCGCCGGTGACCGAAGGCGTGATCTCAAAAGTTGCTTCATCAATCGTTTCGCCGGTGATAAGGCCAATCTTGTGCAGGCCGAGGCCGTAGCTTAAATCCAGCGACCCGCTGGCCGTCTGCGGGCCGGCCGACCAGGAGGCATAATACTCCTGGGGCTCTTCGGGTTCGCCCGGTTCGGTTGGCTGATCCACCGGCGGGTAGGTGGTCATGACGTTCTGCCACCCGGCTTCACTGGCCTGATAGACGTAGGCGCTGCCGCTGTCGCTGGCCTCCTGCCGGTGCGCCCAGACGTACCGCTGAATGTCGAGATTGCTGCTGCAGCCGGCGGCCAGGGCCTTGTCCAGCAGGTCGGTGGTGCCGTAGTAGGTCCAGTATACGCTGGCCGAGGGCTTGCCGTTCATGCCTTCGTCGAGGCAATAGCTCTGGTCCTCGACCTCGAAATTAATGAGCCATTCACCGCCTACGTTTGTCACGTCGGTGATGTGGTACTGGTGTTCGCCGGTCCGCGCCGAGAAGGCGGAGAACAGCGAAAACTTGTGATACCGCGTAACCGAGACCGTGCGGGTGAGAGACGCACCATCCGAAGCAGTATACCCTGACTGGTGGAGCGACGCGCCGATGGTGGTTTATTCCTTCCTGGAAAGCTATGACTGGGCGGGAAAGACGCTGGTAGCCTTCTGCACCTCCGGCGGCAGCGGGTTTGGCCGCAGCCTGGACCGCCTTCCCGATTCCGCCCCCGGCGCGACCATTCTGGATGGGCTGCACGTCTCGGGCAGCAGCGCCGCCGATTCTGGCGACCGGGTGACGGAGTGGATCGCGGGCCTTGGCCTGTAAGACGATCCGGCCGCTCTCCATCAACATTGCGGATGAAGCCCTGCTGCTCAAAGCTGGCCGGGCCGTCTGTATCAGCGGCGCGAAAACCGGCAAGGGCGAACTGTTCGACTATGCGGGCAGTGACGCCGGTGTTCCGATGACCGCAAGAGCCCCAATTCCAGGGGAGGGCGGGAAAACTGTTCTGTCGGGCGCTGCCGACGTCAGGAAAGCAGAATCCCCAATCTGCCGCCAAGACGGGAAAGAAGTTCGTTGGTAATGGTGCCGCAGCGCTCCGCCAGCTCCTCGGCAGGGATCATCGCAGCGCCGTCCCGGCCGAGCAGCGTTACCACATCCCCGGCGACGACATCCGGGGCGCCGCTCACATCCACCAGCAGCTGGTCCATACACATGCGGCCCGCCATGGGGCAGGAAACGCCGCGTATCAGTACCCGGCCGCCCCGGGCCGCCAGTTCGCGGGGAAGCCCGTCGGCGTACCCGATCGTCACCACAGCCAGCCGGGTCTTTTGTTTTGCTGTGAAAGCCCGGCCGTATCCGGCTTCCTCGCCGGGGGCCAGCGTGCGTACCAACGCTACCCGCGCCCGCAGAGACAGCACGGGCCGCAGCGGCAGTTTTTGGCGTGTGGGGGCGGCGTCGCTTTGGACACCGTACAGCGCGATACCGGCGCGCAGGAAGTCGTAGCCGTACTCCGGCGTGTTCCAGGCACCGTAACTGGCCAACAGATGCCGTTTCCCGGTTTTATATCCCTGCTGCCGCATCCATTCCAGCGCGGCGGCAAAATCGTCGGCCTGGCGGCGGGTGTAGGCGCGGTCACTTTCCGTCAGGCTGTCCGAAACACACAGGTGGGAAAATACGCCTTCGATCTTCAAACCGGACATTTTGTACAATTCCGCCAGGGATTCGTGATCCTGCGCCGCGATCCCCAGCCGGTGCATGCCGGTGTCCAGCGCCAGATGTACCCGCACATGGCAGCCCTGCGCCGCGAGTGCCCGTCCGTGTTCCACGCCGGCCACAGCCTGCGTCAGCCGCCAGCGGGCCAGCAGCGGCACAAGGGTGGGGTCTGTCCAGCCCAGGATCAAAATCGTCCCGCGGATACCGGCCCTGCGCAGCGCGATGCCTTCCGCAAGGCAGGCCACAGCAAAAGCACGCACACCGTCCCGCTGCAAGATACGGGCGATCTGTCGGGCGCCGTGGCCGTATGCATCCGCCTTGACCACTGCCATGATCCGGCAGTCCGGCCCCACGGCCTGCTGCAAAATGCGGGCGTTGTGGCGCAGGGCATCGGCGTCCAGTTCCCGCCAGGCACGGGCGTTCTGTCGCTGCGGCAGGGGACGCAGCCGGTAAAGCAGAAGGGCCGCTGCAAAGCTGCAGGCCAACACAGCCAGGAAGTGCAGAAGGCTGTTGTCGACCAGCAGCGCACGGGCGCCTGCCAGTTTCGCCAGGCCGCGCACAGCCACGATGCAGCCGGGATGCAGCAGATAGATCAGCAGGGAAAGATCCCGCGCCGCCCGCCAACGCCCTGCGTTGCAGGCAAGGAGCAGACGAAATAGAAAGGCCATGCAGAACGGCAGAAACAGATACATGCTGTCGTGCCGCTGTACGTCCAAGCCGTGCAGCAGGAAGCCCTCCGCGCTCATGGCGGTCAGGCTCAAAACCAGCCCGCCCGCTGTTTGACGCTGGGAGAGCCGCCCTGCATGCCCGGCCAGGGCGGCGCCCAGCAGCAGGAACAGGGGCGCGCAAAACACGGCGTTGCGGGTGTATTCTGTTACAGAAAAGACCGCGCCATAAAAAGCATGCAGCGCGGGGAAAGAATCGGCCAGGCCGAAATAGCTGTCGCCGCCCAGGCCGGTCAGGTAGAGCGCCGAAGCGGCAGCCAGGGCGGTCCGCATACCCAGCCGTGCAAGCGCGCGGGCAATCAGCACGCCCCAGAGCAGAGCGGGGAAGTACCACAGGTGGTAGAAGGTGCCCTCCCATACAAGGCCGCGCAGCCAGGCCGACGGCGATATACCGGCATAGAGGTTCAATGGCAGATAGAGCAGTACCGCAAGCAGGTAAACGCACAGCGTATGTTTCCAGAATTTTCCCAGGTACTTCCAGCTGCTGCGGGCAAGGAAATAACCGCTCATCATCAGGAAAAAAGGCACCGCTACCCGGGCCAGCACCCGGGTCAGCCAGAAATCCGCCGGCGGGGCGACGCCGGACAGCGGCGAGGTATGGATCATTACCACCAGCACGGCGGCGGCCAGCCGGAACCCGTCCAGCGCGGGGCGCTTGCGGGCGGTCATTGCGGGACCTCCCAGTCGGTGACGATCACGCCGCCCAGGTTGTCGGCAGATACCTGCCGCGGCCCTTGGGCGGGCGGCAGGCCGGCGTCTGCGGCATGGCGGCTGACGCGGGCGCGGCGCCCGTTCTCAAGTATGCAGGTCATCGGGTGTTCCTTCAGCCGTTCTACATATTCTTCCAGGCACAGACCGTGCTGCTCCATCAGCAGCGCGTGGGGAACGCCCACATAGCGGAAATGCCAGGGCTCCGCCGCAATGCCGGTCAGGGCGCTCTTATCTGCGCGGTAACGCTCGATGAAGCCATAACGGGCGGCGGCTTTGCGGAAACTGCCGCAAACGCCGTCATAGGGGAAATGCGGGCGGATGAAGTCGATCGTCTCCGCAGCTTCCGCCAGATCGATGGCAAGGCCGGTCTCGTGCTCGCTGCAGCCGGGCTTTGCTACATAGCTTGTTGTGAAATCGGGGCCTTCTTTGTCCAGCGTATCGTCCCAGATCTGCTGCTGCTCGGCGTGGCTGCGCCAGCCGGAAACAGGCACGATGCGTCCGGCACCGCCGACGGCCTGGATGCAGGCGGCCAGCATTTTTGCGGCCTGTGCTTCCAGCAAAATATCCGGGTAGCCGGGGTCAGGCGCGGCCAGCGCAAGGGAGAAACCGCTCCGCAGAGGGTGCTGTCGGTTGACAAGCACCAGCGGCCCCAGGCCAGATGCGGAAAAATCCGCCATATGCCGGGCCTGATAAACAACATGGGCCTTTGGCATCATACATCCACCCCCAGTTCGACCATGCGGGTGAGCAGCGTTTGAAAGTCCAGCCCGATGGCTTTCATCATACTGGGATACCGACTGTGGGCCGTAAAGCCCGGGATGGTATTTACCTCATTGAACAGGATGCGGCCGTCCGGGGTCAAAAACAGATCGACACGGGCGAACACCCGGCAGCCCAGCGCCCGGTAGACCGTGCGTGCGGCTTGCTGGATCTTGGCGGCCTTTTCGGCAGGGATGCGCGCCGGGCAATAAATGGCGGAGGTCTTGAGGGTATACTTTTCCTCGTAATCAAAGAACCCGCCGGACAGTTCGATCTCGTCTACCGCGCCGACCGTCAGTTCCTCATTGCCCAGCACGGCGCAGCCGACTTCAAAGCCGGGGACGGCTTCCTCCAGAATCGCTTCACCGTCGTGCCGGAACGCTTCCTGTACGGCGGCCTCCAGCCCGTCCGGCCCCACCACGCGGCTGATGCCGAAAGAGGAACCGGCCCGCACCGGCTTGACGAACAGCGGCCAGCCCAATTGCGCGGCGGCAGAGCGGATCGTTTCCATCGGCGCAGAGCGGGCAAATACGGCGCTGCGGGGAACGGGCACGCCGGCCAGCGCGGCCAGTTTGTGGGCCCGGTCTTTGTCCATGCACAGGGCGCTGGAAAGTACCCCGCAGCCGATCACCGGCACCCCGGCCAGTTCCAAAGCGCCCTGCACGGTGCCGTCCTCGCCGTTTTTGCCGTGCAGCACCGGGAAGGCTGCGTCAAAGGCTTCGCGTTTGCCCGAACCGTCCAGCCAGACAAGTTCCCGTGCGCCGCGGTCCAGCGCCAGCGTGCAGGGGATGCAGTCTTCCCGCTGCCAGCGATCTTCTGCCAGCGCGGCGCGCGCCCCACGGTAGCGCAGCCAGCGCCCGTCCCGGGTGATGCCCACGGGCAGCGCCTGAAACCTTGCAGGGTCCAGATGTTCCAGCACGGCGCACGCCGATTGCAGGGAGACCTCGTACTCCGTGGAGCAGCCCCCGAACAGGATGAGGATGGTTTTGCGTTTTGTTGCAGACATATAAAAGCCCCTTTTCCATGCAGATGTTGTGATGGCGGGGCGGAAAGATCGGGTAAGGAAAACCGCCCTGCCTGATACCGTAAGGATACCAGAACAGGGCGGTCCGTTTTTGAAAAGGGGCTTGTGAAGCCCTTGCGTTTGTGTTGCGGAAATCTTGTGATTTTCTTACGGCGCGGCGGGGGCGGCGAAGGGCAGCCGGACCGTAAAACAGATGTGTTCGTCGGCGCTCTCGGCGGAGATGGTACCGCCGTGCAGCTCCACGATCTGCCGGGCGATGGCAAGCCCCAACCCTGCGCCGCCGGTGCGGGATGCGCGGGACTCATCCAGCCGGAAGAACTGCTCGAAAATACGGTCCAGTTTTTCCGGCGGGATGGTGCGGCCGCTGTTCCGAAAAGTCAGCACGGCCGCGCCGCTTTCCACCACGGCGGCAATCTCTACTTCGGTGTCGGGGTAGCTGTAATGGCAGGCGTTGCGCAGCAGGTTGTCGAATACGCGGGCCATCTTGTCGGGGTCGCAGCTGTATTCCAGCCTGGGTGGCAGGTCGGTACGGCAGGTCAGGCGCTGCTCGGCCAGCATGGGGCCAAACTCGCTGACCACCTGCTCCACCATGCGGGTGAGGTCGGTGGGACGGCGGTCTAATTCAATGTGGGAAAGATTGAACCGCGTGATGTCGAAAAATTCGTTGATGAGATCCTCCAGCCGTTCGGCTTTGTCCAGCGCGATGCCGGTGTACCGCGCCCGCATCTCTGGCGAGATCTGCGGCTCATCCCGCAAAAGCGTCAGATAGCCGATCACACTGGTCAGCGGCGTTTTCAGGTCGTGCGCCAGGTAGACGATCAGGTCGTTTTTGCGCTGCTCGGCCTCGCGGGCGATGGCGGCGTTGCGCTGCACCTGCTGGCGGGCCAGCCGCAGTTCGGCCTCGGCGGGGGCCAGCACGTTGGGCAGGTCGGGCGGGGCGGC
>DXBF01000005.1 GCA_019116705.1 Candidatus Gemmiger avistercoris | reverse complement strand
CGTGTATGTCCCAGATATCGCGGTTGCCCATCAGCCGGTAGTTGGGGCGGTCGAAGTTGTTCTGGATGACCGGGCAGGCGAATTTCTGTTCCAACGCCTGCCACATGGCCTCAAAGTGCCGGTACTGGTCCTCCAGCATGGCGTCGATCTGTGCCGGGGCGTCGGTGGTCGCGGGCAGCCGGGTCAGGTTGCGCCAGCTGGTGTGGACATAGATCACATCCGGGGCGAAAGCGTCCAGTTCCGGCGTGCCGAACACGGCGTCCTGCCAGTACTGGCCGTACTCGCTCTGGTAAAAATCCGCTTCGATGCCGTATTGCAGCAGAAAAAGGCCCAGCTGGTCCGCCACTTCGTTGGTGGTGGATCCGCCCAGGATGGCGATCTTCTTATGCAGCGGATGCGGGTTTTGCGCCAGAAGTTCCCGGCGCAGGCGGCGCTTTTTGCGCAGCAGCGTTTCGGTATCCAGCGGGTAATGGAAGCAATCCATCTACAACTCCTTTGCGTTACAGGGCCGCCAGCGCCCCTTTGAGCGCCTGTGCGATCTGATCCGGGCAGCTGGTGGGCTTGCTGCCGCAGGTGGTGCCCTCCATGCGGGCGATGGCGTCCTCCGCCTTCATGCCGCGCAGCAGGCCGGCGATGCCTTTCAGGTTGCCGTTGCAGCCCCCCAGCACCCGCACTTCGGCGATGGTATGGTCGGGGTTGAGTTCCACCTCGGTGCGCACCGAGCAGGTGCCTTTGTTGTTATATACGTAAGTCATTGATTTTGCCTCTCCTTTTTACTGTGCTTTCCGATTGGACATTTTGCGCGCTTTGGCCAGCGTTTCCAGCCGCACGATCTCCTCGTCCCGGGTGGCGAACGCCCCCACCGGGCGCGGGGTCACGGTGTTGAGGCCGTGGTAGTCGGTACCGCCGGTGAGCAGCAGGTCGTTGGCCCGGGCCAGACGCAGCAGTTCCGCTTTATCTTCGGGGGTGTTGCGGGGGTGGTCGATCTCCACGCCGTCCAGCCGCCCCATGCCGATCAGTTCCCGGGCCAGTTCCATACTGTGGTAGACGCTGGGATGCGCCAGGACCGCCACGCCGCGGCTGGCCTTGATCAGCGCCAGCACATCGTCCACCGGCTCATAGCGCGGAGTGTGCAGCACACGGCCCCGGACCGGCTTGAGCCCGAACAGCGAACGGTAAACGTCGTTGTACATGCCGTCCGCCAGACCATACTGCCACAGCACGCGCATAACATGGGCCTTGAACAGCGTGCCGCTGTCTTTCGCCAGTTCCAGCGCTTCCTCCGTGCGGAACTGGGGGCAGATCTCCTCCAGTTCGCGGCAGCTTTGCAGCATGGCCGTGCGGCGGCGTTCCGCCATCATATCGCAGAAATCCGCCAGCGGGGCGCAGTCGTCCGGCCAGTAGCAGAGCAGATGCACCCGGTGGGCCCGGTCATAGTCGTAGGCCGTCAACTCCACCGCCGGGATCAGATGGACGCCCTCCTGTACCGGATGGGCGTAAGCGTAGCGCACCCCGCGCATGGAATCGTGATCGCTGACCGCCAGGTGCGTCATTCCCGCGCAGCGCGCCAGGAACGGCATCTTTTCGACCGGGGTCGAACCATCCGAAAACGTCGTATGGGTATGCAGATCGCCCGGCATGACAATTCCCCCTTCAGGCATGGTTCCGTGATTTCTTATTATACTCTTTTTTGCAGGGTTTGAAAAGCCCCGCGCGGCGGCCTCACTTCAGGGTCGCGGCAAAGCGGCGGGTGTGTTCCACAAAGCGGCGGGCCGCCGGGGACATCCCGCTTTGGGAAAGGCAGGCCACCCCGATGCTGCGCCGGGCGGCCGGTTCCAGCCGCAGCACCTGGCAGCCGCTGCGGGCCGCGCCGTTTTTGAGCATCAGTTCCGGCATGATGGCCAACCCCTGGCCGCAGGCTACCATGGCGATCATGGACTGGTCATCCACAATGTAGCAGCGGCTGTTGACATGCAGGTCGTTTTTCTTGAAATAGCTCTGGATGTCGGCGTCCACGTCGGCCTGCTGGCTGACGAAGGGCCGGCCCTTCAGTTCCTCCGCATGGACGCAGCCCGGCCGCCGGGGCCGGTAGGAATCCGGCGCGATGCAAACCAGCGGGTCTTCATACAGCGGCTCAAAATCCAGATCCTTGGCGCTGGAGTTGGACAAAAAACCCAGTTCCACCGCCCCGTTTTTCAGCCAGGCGACGATGTCCGCGTAGGAGCCCTGGTAGATCTGCACGTCGATGCCCGGGAATTCCTGCTGGAAAGGCGGCACCAGATGGGGGATCCAGGTCACGCAGGCCGAGTTGAACACGCCCAGGCGCAGCACTCCTTTGTGCATGCCGTTGATCTGGGCGATGGACTGTTCCATCTGTTCGCTGCTGGCCAGCATCTGCCGGATGGAAGGGAACAGGCTCTCCCCTGCGGCGGTCATCGTCACGCCGCTCTTGGTGCGGGTAAACAGCGGGAACCCGCATTCCGCCTCCATCCCCGATACCGCATGGCTGATGGCCGAGGGGGTGAGATGCATCTGTTCCGCCGCCGCGGCAAACGTCCCCAGCTGCGCCACCATCACAAGGATCTGGCAATCGGTCAAAGTCACAAACATGCCTCCATCCATGAATTCTTTTCATCTGTTATATGAAAAAATTGTGCTTTACTTCACGTCTATACTGTACTATCATAGTACAAGAAAGTCAATGCCTGCAACGCACATTGCAGATATGCAGTGACTCCTCTCTCCCTCCATGGCCCGACCGGCCCGCACACCGGTCGGGCCTTTTTATTGCACTGTTTCCCGTACTGTGTTATGATAATAAAAAACACAAAAGTTTTAAAGGGATGAGGGAATGGCAAAATTACGCGGCGTGCGGGGCGCTGCCGGCTGGTGTGCAGCCAGCGCCCTGCTGTACCTGCTGGTACGCTCCATTTTATATGCCGGCGCCAACGCTTTGCTGGGGCTGTTCCACGCCGGCGCCACGCTGGCCAGGCCGGTGGGCGTCAGCGATTTGACCGTGGGGCTGTTCCAGCTTTTTATCGGGATCGGCGCGCTCCTGATCCCGCTGGGCTTTACCCTGCGCTTGACCCGGTTAGACAACCGCGACCTGCGGCTGCTGCTGCCCGCCCCCTGGAGCCCGGCATTCTGCCTGCCGGTCTTTCTGGGCCTTGCCAACATCGGCAACCTGGCCGGCGCACTGCTGACCGCCCTTTTTGGCGGCGAAAGCGGGGCCCAGCGGCTGCCCAGCGGCGGCAGCGCGCTGTTTTTGCAGTTCGTACTGCTCTGCGTCATGCCTGCCCTGCTGGAAGAACTCTTCTTCCGCGGTGCCCTGCAGGGGCTGCTGCGCCCCAGCGGCAGCGCAGTCGCGATATTCGGCCCTGCCCTGCTGTTCGCCCTGCTCCACCTTGACTTGATCCAGGGGCTGACGGCGCTGGTCTGCGGGGTGTTCCTGGGCTGGCTGGCCGAGCGTTCCGGCAGCATTCTGCCGGGTATGCTGCTGCATTTCATCAACAACTGTCTGGCCTTTTTGACGCTCTATTTGCGCCTGTATGCCCCGGCCGAACTGGCACTGGCGCTGGAGTTGTTCCTGGTGCTGTTCTTCCCGCTGTTCTGCCTGTGGCTGCTTTACCACGCCCGCAAGCAGGGATTCCGTTTTTCCGCCGGACTGCGCCCCGGCGTGGACGTGCTGGCGGTGTTCGGCAGCCCCGCCTACACACTGGCGGTTCTGTTCCTGCTGGCCTATACCGTCTTTTTTGTTTCCTGACCTGAGGAGTCCGCCATGACCGATGAACAACTGATGCGGGCCGCGCTGGAGGAAGCGCGCGCCGCCGCCGCGCTGGGCGAAGTGCCCGTGGGGGCTGTGGTCGCCAGGGACGGCGTCATCGTAGCCCGCGCGCACAACCTGCGGGAGAGCTGCAAGAACGCCACCTACCACGCGGAACTGCTTGCTATCGACGCGGCCTGCCGGGCGCTGGGCGGGTGGCGGCTGTGGCAATGCGAACTGTTCGTCACACTGGAACCCTGCCCCATGTGCAGCGGGGCCATCATCAACAGCCGCCTGCGCCGGGTGGTCTACGGCGCGCGGGACCCCAAGGCGGGCTGCTGCGGCGGCCTGACCGACCTGTTTGCCCTGCCCTTCAACCACCATCCGACGATCGAGCAGGGCCTGCTGCAAGAGGAAGCCCAAGCCTTGCTGCAGGACTTTTTTGCCGGACTGCGCGCCCGGCGCCTGAAAGCCAAACGCCGTCCCCCGGAAGGAGAAACCCATGAATGAGCCGTTCCCCCTGTTCCCCCACCATGCGCTGATCACCGGCGGCAGCCGCGGCATCGGCGCAGCTGCTGTTCTGGCCTTTGCCCGGGCGGGGTACGACGTGGCCTTCACCTGGCACAGCCATCCCGACGCCGCCGGCGCGGTACTGCAGCAGGCCCGGGCGCTGGCTCCCGACAGGCAGTTCCTGGCGCTGCAGGCCGATGCCGCGGACCCGGCCGCCGCCCGCCGGGCTGCAGCGGAAGCGGAACAGGCCTTCGGGCGGCTGGAGGTGCTGGTCTGCAACGCGGGCATCGCCCAGCAAAAACTGTTCACCGACCTGACCGACGAGGATTGGCGGCGGATGATGGCCACCGACCTGGACAGCGTCTTTTACGCCTGCCGCGCCGTGCTGCCGGGGATGATCCGCCGTAAATACGGGCGCATCCTGTGCGTCAGCAGCATGTGGGGCCAGGTGGGCGGCAGCTGCGAGGCGCACTACTCGGCCGCCAAGGCCGGGGTCATCGGGCTGTGCCGCGCCCTGGCCAAAGAAGAAGGCCCTTCGGGCATCACCGTCAACTGCGTGGCCCCTGGCGTGATCGAGACCGACATGATGGCCGGGTTCTCGGCGCAGGACAAGGCCGACCTTGCCGGGGAAACGCCGGTGGGACGGCTGGGCGCCCCGGAGGAGATCGCGCGGACCCTCGTGTTCCTCGCCTCGCCGGAAGCCGGGTACATCACCGGGCAGGTCATCGGCCAGAGCGGCGGCCTTGTGATCTGACCCCTCCCGTTACAGCAGCAGCGCGGCATCCCGCAGAGGATGCCGCGCTGTTTTTCGTTTGCTGTGACCGCGATCATTTGCGTTTGCCGCCGGAGCGCCGCGCCGTCTTTTTGGCGCCGGTGCTGCGGGCCTGCGTCTTTTTGGGGGCCTTGGGGGCCGGTTCGGGGCGCATGCGCACGAACTGGATCGGGTTGCCGTTGGCCAGGATGCGCTCCTCCACCTCCATGCCCGGCAGCGAAGCCAGGAACTTGTTCAGGCTCTTGGAGCCGAAGTTGCGCACGTCAAAGTCGGGGTAACGCTTGATGAGCTGGTCCCCCACGCGGGAGGTGCGCACCCAGCCGGTGCCGTCGTCCATTTCCCCGATCAGGCCGCGCACGATCCGTTCGATGGAATCCCGGTTGATGGCCGTATCGTCCCCGGCCTGGGCCATGGCGTCGGTCTCTGCCGACGGCACCACCGGTTCGGCAGGCTCCGGCTCGCCATGATCTAGGATCAGGTCCAGATACTTGAACTGGTCGCAGGCCTTCACGAAGGGGCCCAGCGCCTTGCTTTCCCCCATGCCGATGACCAGCTTGCCCTGTTCGCGCAGGCGGGCGGCCAGGCGGGTGAAATCGCTGTCCGAAGAGACGATACAGAACCCGTCCAGATTGCCGCCGTACAAAAGGTCCATCGCATCAATGATCATGGCGGAGTCGGTGGCGTTTTTGCCGGTGGTATAGCTGTACTGCTGGATGGGGATGATGGAGTTGTTGAGCAGCACATCCTTCCAGCTTTTCAGACGCGCGTCCGACCAGTCGCCGTAGATCCGCTTGCAGGCCGCCACCCCGAAAGAAGCCGCCTCATCCAGGATCACCTTGACATATTTGGGGGATATATTATCCGCGTCGATCAAAACCGCCAGTTTCAAATCTTCCATTGCTTTACCTCTTTGGCTGTTCATAATACATATACAACTGACAGGGGATCATGCCGTTATAGATCTTGCGGCGCCGGACGGCCTTTTTGCCGAAATGCTGCTCAAAATCCGCATCCGCCGTGATGGCATACAGGCCCTGCCCCGGGCTGCGCTGCCATACCTGCCCCAGCGTGCGCGCCAGGGACGCAGCTTCCGCCGCGTCCCCCAGCCGTTCGCCGTAGGGCGGGTTGGTCAGCACCACAGCCGCAGGCTGCGGGGCGAAGTCCTTCACATCGGCCACCGCAAAGCGGCAGCGGTCGCCTACGCCGGCCAGTTTGGCGTTGGCCGCAGCCAGGGCCACCGCCGCCGGGTCGATGTCATAGCCGGCGCCCTCGAAAGCTGCGTCCCGCCGCACGGCGTCCCGGGCAGCTTCCCGCTGCTGCCCCCAGATCTCCGGCGGCAGGAAGGCAAAATGCTCCGCCGCAAAATGCCGCCGCAGCCCAGGCGCCAGGTTCAGCGCCTTCTGCGCCGCCTCGATGATCAGCGTGCCCGAACCGCAGAAGGGGTCTTGCACCAGGCTGTCCCGGCGTACCCGGCCCAGATCCGCGATGGCCGCCGCCAACGTTTCCTTGATGGGGGCCAGCGTAGCGTTGCGGCGGTACCCACGCTTGTGCAGGCCGTCGCCGGAAGTGTCCAGATAGATCTCCACCTCATTCTTGCGCAGGGCGAAGCGGACTTTGTACGTCTCCCCCGTTTCCGGCAGCGCGCCGGTCTTGTGGCCTGCCAGCATCCGTTTGACGATGGCCTTCTTGAGAACGCTCTGGCAGGCGGGCACGCTGGAAAGCTGGCTCGACAGGCTGGAGCCTTTGACCGGGAACGCGGCGTCGGCGGGGAGCAGTTCCTCCCACGGGATGCGGTAGCAGCCGTCGAACAATTCGTCAAAGGTCGCGGCTTTGTAGGAAGCCAGCAGCAGCAGGACACGCTCGGCGGTACGCAGGTTGATGTTAGCTGCAGCGACCAGGGCGGCGTCCCCTTCAAACCGCACCCGGCCGTCGGTGACCTGGATGTTCTGCGCGCCCAGGCGCTTGACTTCAAAATGCAGCGTGGATTCCGTGCCGAAAAAGCAGGGTGCGACCAGGGTATACTGTGTGGACATAGAATTCCTTTCTTCTGGTTTTTTGCAAAAAAGCCCTAACCCCGGCGGTAAGGAGCCGTCAGGGTAGAGCCATGTATAGCGTTATCCGTCCAGATCAGCCGCGGCGGCGCGAATATCCGCCGCGGTGGTTTTCCGTCACGCGCTTGAGGTCTGCGATCTTCTCCTCGCTGCGGGACTTGTAGCGCGCCATCATATCTTCAAAGCTCATTTCGCCCTGCGGGGCAGCGGGCTTGGGCTGCCAGACCCGCGGCTTTTCTTCCCGCTTCGGGCGGCGGGCCGCCGGGCGCGGGCTGCCGCCCTGAGGGCGGGCGCCCCGTTCCGGCGCAGGCTGTGTGCGCTTGATCGACAAGGCAATTTTACCGTCCGGCGCAATGGAAAGCACCTTCACCGTCACGGCCTGGCCATCTTCCAGCACGGCAGAAATATCCTGTACAAACTCGTAGGACACCTCTGAAATGTGGACAAGACCGGTCTTGCCCTCCGGCAGAGAAACAAACGCGCCGAAAGGCTTGAGCCCGGTGACCTTGCCTTCGACAATATCCCCAACTTGTAATGCCAAACTTGAATACCCCTTTTTCTTTGGATTGATATATGCAGAAGGGTTGCCGCAAAGCGCCCCTGCTGAACCAACGATGCCGCAATTATTTGCCGCTGATATCCACGAACACGCGCTCATTGGGCTTGGCATAGCCCTGTTCCCGGGCGTAGCGCTCGATGATCGCATCATCGCCCTGCTCCAGCGTATTCGAGAGTTCTGCGTTTTCGGTAAGCTGGCTGTTGAGCTGGTTTTGTACGCTCAGCAATTCCTGTTGCTTGGAGCCAATGGATACCTGATAGTGGATCAGGCTGACAAACAGATAGCCGCAAAGCAGCAGGAAGCCCCCCACCAGCAGCCACTGCGGGAGCAGCCCTCGACGCCTGTTCATGATCCGGGATGCCCCCTTTCTCCGACTCTGTACCGTTCAAACGGCATGATACTACGTATGGCTAATTATATAATATTTTCGACGGCTTTTGCAACTGCTTTTTTCGCTTTTCTTCCCTTTTCCGCGTTCTTTTTGCAAGATGCTTCTGCCGCCGCCGGTTCAGCGCCGCCCTGCCCCGCCGCAGCAGCGGACGCAGCAGTCTGCCGTGGAGCGTGCGGAACGGCCAGAGCAGAAGCCTGCCGCACAGCCCCGCCGCCCGGTGGAGCGGACGCCGGAAAGCCGCGTTCCAGGCCAGCGCCCCCGCCAGCATGGCTCCCGCCATATACCAGCGGGCCACCCCGCTGGCGCTGACTCCCGCGCAGAAGCCGTACAGCAGCACGGCAGCAGCCGCGAAAGCCGCCACATCCCAGACAAAGCAGCGCACCGGGCCTTCCCCCAGCAGCAGGCCGGTCAGGTCCCGGCAGGCCCCCAGCAGGCAGCCCAGCCCCAGGCACCACAGCACGTCCCCCAGAATCGCCGTCAAGGCGGGTGAAGCCGCCATTCAGCGGAACAGGCGGGCCAGCACGCCGCCGCTGGTCTGCCGGTTTTCGGTGTACTGCAGGTATTCGATCCGGCCGGAAAGCTGCACCTGCCCGCTCTGCACCGAAAGTTCGCTGACCTGCAGTTCCCGGCCGCCGACGGTCAGGTTGCCCAGCGGCGTTTCCAGCACCGCCGACGCCTCGTCGCAGCTGATGATCCGGCTGACCCCCGTTACCGCCAGATGACGGCGGTCTTTCAGGGCCAGGCTGTGACTGCGGGGCGGGTCGGCCCCGGCTGGGGGCTGGGAATGGGGCGGTTCCTTTTTCAGTTCCGGCATGGCGGTTGTCCCCTCCTTCACAATTCCGTATCACACTTCTACGATATGCGGCGGGCGCCGAAATTATGACTGCTGCCCGATCACTTCAAACAGTTCGCGCGCCACATCCTTGCCGCGGGGTTCTTCCACCGCCAGCACCCGGACCCTGACCGGGCGGTTGCCGAAGGTGATCTCGATCTCGTCCCCGACCTTGACTGCATAGCTGGCTTTGGCCGGTTTCCCGTTGACCAGCACACGGCCCGCGTCAGCCACTTCGTTGGCCAGGGTACGCCGCTTGATCAGGCGGCTGACTTTCAGGTATTTGTCCAAACGCATGGGTGATCCTCCGATGAAAAAAGGCCCCATCGCGGTAGCGATGGGACCGGCGGTAACGGTCCTGCCTTACTGCACGGCGTCCTTCAGAGCCTTGCCGGCCTTGAAAGCGGGCAGCTTGGAAGCTTCAATGGTGATCTCGGCGCCGGTCTGCGGGTTGCGGCCCTTGCGCGCCGGACGCTCACGGACTTCAAACGTACCGAAGCCCACCAGCGTGACCTTCTCGCCGTTCTTCAGGGCGGTGGTGATGGCGCTCAGCGCGGTGTTGACAGCCTGTTCGGCATCCTTCTTGGTCAGATTCGCTTCGGCTGCGACAGCCGCGATCAGTTCAACTTTCGTCATAGGTTTGTACCTCCAAAGTAAATTTATCTGCCAAAAGCGGCTGCCGGTTTTGCTCCGGCGCCGGCTTTTCAGATTTATGTGGTGCGCTCTGCCTCGCAGCAGAAAGCCGCGTTGCAGCGCTGCAGGGCCTGTTCCGGGTCCACACCGGCCCGGCGGGCCAGCGCCACGGCCGCGAACAGCAGTTCCCCGGCGGCCTGCTCTGCCCGGGCGGCTGATCCGGCCGCCTGCAATTCCCCCGCACAGCGGGCGACCTGCCCGACCCCCGCCTCGCAATCCACGCCGTAGCGGGCTGCGCGTTTCTGCAGTTTGGCTGCGCGCATCAGCGCCGGCAGCGCCCGGGGCACGCTATCCAGGTCATCCTGCAGGGTCAGGCGGCCCTTTTCCTTATTTTTGAGCGCATCCCAGTCTTTTATACTCGCATCACCGCCAAAAATATGCGGATGGCGCGCGATCAGCTTCCTGCATACCCCGTCGCAGACCTGCTGCCAGGTAAAATGGCCGGCTTCCTGCTCGATGCAGGTATGGAATACGACCTGCATCAGCACATCGCCCAGTTCCTCGCACAGAAGGTGCGGGTCCTCCAAGTCGATAGCGTCCACCGCCTCGTAGGCTTCCTCCAGGAAATTCATCCGGATGGACCGGTGGGTCTGCACCTTATCCCACGGGCATCCCGCGTCGGGGTCCCGCAGCCGGGTGATGATCGCTACCAGATCTTCCGCTGTATAGATTTCTTTTGCAGGGTACGCATTCATAGGCATTGCTGCGTGCCGCGGGCGGCGGCATGCAATATTCTACTCACAATTCAAAATTTGTCAAGCCGCGCGGTCAGCGCTGCCGCACCCCCGCAAGAGAGTGCTGCGGCTTTTACAGCTGCGCGCCGCAGTGGTTGCAGAACAGGGCATCCCCGTCCACTTCGGAATGGCAGACCGGGCAGATCTTGGTCTCGCCCCGCAGGCGCACGGGTTCTTCCTCGATCTCTTCCTCTTCTTCCTGGGTCTCTTCCCCGGCAGCCTGCTCAGCTTCCATGTATTCCTCGGGGGACATATTGGCCTTGATCTCCTCGATCGCTTTTTCGACCTCGGCGATCGCCTCGATGTATTTATCGACCAGCGGCTGATTCTCTTCCCCTGCTTTATGCAGGCTGTAGACCAGCGCGCCCAGCTGGCGCTGCGCCTTGGACAGACGGGCCTGCTGGTTCATCAGATCCAGCTGGTTCTTGCCTTTGTCGGCCAGATCCTGCGCAGTCTTTTTTGCCTTGTCGACAAACTGCAGCCCCTGCTCCTTCAACATATCGATATCCAGTTCAAACATAGCGAACACCTCTTTCTTCAAACATGCGCAGATTCTTGCTCCATGCGCGTTTTATACGCCTATTATAGCGGATTTATCCTCTGTTTGCAACGCACAATTGTATCATTTCCGTGAAATCAGGCGTTCTGCGTGCCGATAAACTCCCGCAGCATGCTGTTTTGCGGTACCAGCGCCGGGTCCAGCGCCGGGAACACGGCAAACTTGCCGCACAGCGCCTCCAGCTGGCGGCGCTGCGTTTCGGTCAGGTCCGGGTCCGGCGGCATGGAGTCCAGCACATTGCGCCACAGGCAGACCTCGTAGGTATGCGTGGTGTCCAGCAGCAGGTCCGCCCGGGGTTTGTACGGCTTGATAAAGCGGTCTTCCCCGGCGCAGACGTGGCCCCACAGCCCCAGCGTGAACGACGGCCCATGCCCGCGGAACAGATAGTCCCGCACCACGCGCCGTGCCAGCCGGATATCCCGGGTCGCCAGGAAACGGCTGCCGTCCGGGCCTGCGTATTCTTCCCGCAGACCGGCATACAGGCAGAAGACCGCATCGGCGGGAAGGTTTTCCGTCAGCGCCGGGTTGAGGGCGTGCAGGCCCTCGATGATAACGACGCCGTCACGGCAGTCGATCTGCTGCGATCCGTTGGGGCGCTGCAGCCGGAAGTCAAAGACCGGCGCCTGACACACCCCGTCACGGTACAGTTCCTCCAGGCAGCGGCGCAGCACCGGCAGGTCCAGCGCATGCAGGCTCTCGTAATCGTCGCTGCCGTCGCGGTTTTTGGGGTAACGGCCTTCTCCCACGAAGAAATCATCCAGGCTGAGCACCACGCTGTGCCGCCCATTGGCGCCGATAACCTCCGCCAGTTTATGGGCCGACGTGGTCTTGCCCGCCGCCGAAGCGCCGGTGAGCATCACGATCCGGCGGCCGCTGGCCAGGATCTCCCCGGCGATGGCTTCGATCCGGCCCTGGTAGTGCCGCTCACTCAATGCGGCAAATTCTTCCGGCTGGCGGGCCGCCAGTTCCACCAGTTCACGGCTGACCAGCCTTTTGCGCTGCATAATGTTCATAAAAGTCCTCCACGCGCCGCTTGCGGTCCAGAATCTCCGCAAAGCGGTCGATGTACTCCGTCGGATACTTGAAGTTGAAGATCCGTTCGATCTTTCCGTGGCGTTTTCCCGGGATCACCAGTTTGGTGGACCCGCCTGCCCCCGCCGAGAGAATGGTATGCACTTCCTCCATAATATAGATATTGTACAGGCATTCCCGGCCCGGTTTGGACCACCCGATGTTTTCAAGATTCTGCAGGGTGCCTTTCTGGCGGTAGAGGTAGTACGGCGCGTACCCCGCCCGCTGCAGAAGGGTGCAGCGTTCCAGCATGGCGGCCACATCGTCGTAATCCGCCGCCCGGTGCTCCACCACCAGGTTGGAAGCCCGCTTGAGGGTGAGGGTGTGCACCGTGATATTTTCCGGGTCCAGCGCAACGGCCTGTTCCAGACTCCCGGCAAACCCTTCCACCGTGTCGCCGGGCAGGCCCGCGATCAGGTCCATGTTGATATTGTCATGTCCGGCGGCCCGCGCCGCTGCAAAGCAGTCAATAATGTCCTGCGCGGTGTGGCGGCGGCCGATGTTGCGCAGCACCTGGTCCGAGAACGTCTGCGGATTGATGGAAATGCGCGTAGCGCCGTATTGTTTGAGGATGCGCAGCTTTTCGGCGTCGGTGCAGTCGGGCCGCCCGGCTTCCACCGTGTATTCCGCAAGGCCGCCCAGGTCGAAGGTGGCCGCGATGTGCCCCATCAGCTGTTCCAGCTGGGCCGCCGAAAGGCTGGTGGGGGTGCCCCCGCCGATGTAAAAGGTGCGGATGCGCAGGCCGCAGCGGTCCGCCAGGGCGCGGATCTCCGTCAGTTCCCGGCACAAGGCATCCACATAGGGCTGTACCAGCGCCTGCGTGGCCTTATCCCCCACGGTGCGGGAGACAAAGCTGCAATAACTGCAGCGGGTGGGGCAGAACGGGATGCCCGCGTACACGCTGCAGTCCATCGGGTCCGCTGCGTCCAGCAGCGGGCGCTGCCGGTCCGCGATCTCACGAGCCAGGGCGAATTTCTGCGGCGAACAGGCAAAATGGCGCAGGAAGCGGTCCTCGACCTGCTGTTCGGTGGCGCCCATGGCGCGCAGATCGTGGATGATGCGCACCGGGCGCACCCCGGTCATCATGCCCCAGGGCGGCTGCTGGCCGGTCTGCTCTTTCAGCAGGCTGTAGAGCAGCGAACACAGCGCATATTCGGCATCGGCGCCCGGCGCGCGCAGGGCGCTGCGCCAGCGCAGGCCGCCGCCGCGGCGCAGCAATACGAAATCCGTCTGCGCATGGCTGACCGCCAGCACAAAATCCCCTGCCGCGGGCACCTGCGGCGCTTTTTCGGCACCGGGGAAGAAGATGCGGGCGGTGTGCTCGGCTTCATACCCGGCGGCCGTGCCGCGCAAAATGATCTGCATAGATTTTCTCCTTCCTGCTCCCGCCGGCGGGCGGCGTTTCAGAACCAGGCGCCGTTCAAACAGGGGTTGCCGCGGCGCTCCCTGCCAAGGGTCGAGAACGCCTCGTGCCCGGGCAGGACCTGGGTCTCGTCCGCCAGCGGCAGCGCCGCCAGCATGGACAGGCTTTTCTGCATCTGCGCCATACTGCCGCCCGGCAGGTCGGTGCGGCCGCAGGAACCCGCGAACAGCGTATCGCCGCTGAACAGCAGGCCGCCGCACTGCAGGCAGACACTGCCGGGCGTGTGGCCCGGCGTGTGGTAGACCCGGAAGGTCAGCTCGTCAATGGTCAGTTCGTCCCCCTCCGGCCAGTTTTCGTCCACCAGGCCGCGGGACAGCGGCAGCATCTGGCTGCCCGCCGCATCCGCCGGGTCCATATAGACCTTGCAGCCGGTCTGTTCCCGCAAGGCCGCCACAGCCCCCACGTGATCATAATGGCCGTGGGTCAGCAGGATGTGCGTCAGCACGGCGTTTTCCCGCTGCAAAGCGTCCAGATACGTCCGGGGGGCGGCTGCGGCGTCCACCAGGATGCCATGCCCTGCATCGGTCACGATCAGGAAGGTGTTGGTATAGAGCGGGGGCAGGCCGGGGATGTGTTGGATCTTCATGGGGGTCCCTCCTACTTTTTCCATTCGTCTGTGTCGATCACGATCGTGACCGGGCCGTCGTTGCAAAGGCGGACCTGCATATCGGCGCCGAACTCCCCGTGCTGCACCCCGCGCAGGCCCTGGCTGCCCAGTTCCGCAAGGAACCGTTCGTAGCAAGGCACCGCCAGATCGGGCCGCGCGGCGTGTGTAAAGCTGGGTCGCTTGCCACGGCTGGTATCGCCGTACAGGGTAAAGTTGGAGACCACCAGCGCCTCGTAGCCCAGTTCGGCGGCGCTGCGGTTCAGCTTGCCGGCCTCGTCCTCGAAAATGCGCAGATGCGCACATTTTTCAGCCAGTTTGGGGATGACTGCCGGGTCGTCGGTCTCCCGCACGCCCAACAGGATGACCAGCCCCGGACCGATGGAGCGCGCCGGGCCGCCGTTGACGGTGACCGAAGCCCCGGTCACGCGCTGGATCACTGCTCGCATAGCTTCCTCCTTTGTCAGCTGCGGATGACGCTGATGACGTCCTTGACTTTTTTCAGGCGTGCCACCACGCTGTTGAGATGTTCGGTGTTGGTGATGCCCACCGTCACGCTCATGCGGGCGCGGCCCTGCTCGGCGGCGCGGGCCATGAGGGAGTAGATCGGCACCCGCATGTCGCCCAGCGCCAGCGCAATGTCGGAAACAAGGTTGGCGCGGTCCATGCAGGTGAGTTCCAGCGACGCCTTGTAGTTTTCTTTGGCGTCGTCCGCCCAGTAGGCCCGCACCCAGCGGTCGGCGTTTTCGGGGTGGCGCATGCTCTCGCGCACGTTGGCGCAGTCCCGCTTGTGGATGGAAACGCCGAAGCCACGGGTGACGAAGCCGATGATGTCGTCGCCGGGCAGCGGCGAACAGCATTTGGCAAATTTGATGGGGCAGTTGTCGATGCCTTCCACCACCACGCCGTCGGAGGAATGGATCGGTTTGAACTCCACCTTGATGGGCTTGGGTTCGGTCTCCTTCAGCTTGGCATACTCCTCCTTGATCTTGGAGAGCATGCGGGAAAGCTGCAGGCCGCCGTATCCGATGGCTGCGTACATTTCCTCCACACTGTTGCAGCGGTTGCGGCGGGCCAGGTTCTCCAGGAAGGGGGCGCGCTGCTCGTCGGTGAGCAGGACCATGTTGCGGCGCAGCTCCCTTTCCAGTGCGTTGCGGCCTTCCTCGATGTTTTCCTCCCGGCGTTCCTTTTTGAACCAGTTCCGGATCTTGTTCTTGGCTTCGCTGGTCTTGACGATGTTGAGCCAGTCCCGGCTGGGGCCGCGGTTCTCGGGGCCGGTGAGGATCTCGATGATCTCGCCGGTCTGGACCTTGTGATCGATGGGCACGATCCGGTTATTGACCTTGGCGCCCACCATCCGGTTGCCTACCGCCGAATGGATGGCGTAGGCGAAGTCGATGACAGTGGCCCCCGCCGGCAGGTTGATGACGTCGCCCCGGGGCGTGAAGGCAAAGACCTCCTCGGGCAGCAGGTCGCTCTTGATGTCGCTGAGCAGGTCGGTCGCGTCGGCGCTGGAGCGCTGGCTTTCCAACAGCTGGCGCACCCAGGCCAGCCGCTCGTCCAATTTGTCGTTGGAGGAGCCGGTGATGCCCGCCTTGTACTTCCAGTGGGCGGCGATGCCGTATTCCGCCATGCGGTCCATATCCCAGGTACGGATCTGCACTTCAAAGGGGATGGCTTCCCGCCCGATGACGGTGGTGTGCAGGCTCTGGTAGCCGTTGGGCTTGGGCGTGGAGATATAATCTTTGAAGCGGTTGGGCAGCGGGTGGTACATGTCGTGGATCAGGCCCAGCGCCGTGTAACATTCCGAGACATTGTCCAGAATGATGCGCACGGCGTAGACGTCGTAGATCTCCTCAAAGTCCTTGTTCTGCATGTACATCTTGCGGTAGATGCCGTAGATGCTCTTGACCCGATGGCGGATGGTCGCCTTGGGGATGCCGTTCTCCGCCAGATGCCCCGCGATGGTATGGCAGACCGTGTGCAGGAACTCATCCCCATGCTTGTTCAGCAGGTCGCGGATGGTCTCGTAGCCCACGGGGTCCAGGTAGTGCAGGCTGCGGTCCTCCAGTTCTTCCTTGATGTTGGAAATGCCCAGGCGGTGGGCAATGGGCGCGTAGACTTCCATCGTTTCCAGCGCCTTGTCCCGCCGTTTCTGCTCCGGCCAGGCGTCCCCGGTGCGCATGTTGTGCAGGCGGTCGCAAAGTTTGATGATCATGACCCGCACATCCTGGCTCATGGCCAGCAGCATTTTGCGCAGGTTCTCCGCCTGACGGTCCTCCACGTTGGAGAATTTGATCTGGGTCAGCTTGGTGACGCCGTCCACCAGCAAGGCGACCTCAGGCCCGAATTTCTGCTTGATCTCGGCGATGGTCACCGGGGTATCCTCGGCCACGTCGTGCATCAGCGCCGCGGCGATGCTCTCGCTGTCCATGCCCAGTTCCACCAGGATCTGCGCCACCGAGAGCGGGTGGCAGATATACGGCTCGCCGCTGCGGCGGCGCTGGCCGCCATGGGCCTGTTCCGCCAGTGTATAAGCGCGCTCGATCATGTCGAAATCATACGGGCGGCCGCTGTCGGTCAGTTCCTGTTTCAACACTTCGTAGGTGATGGGCAGCCTGGCGTTGTCCGCCTGCCGGCTCTCATGCATCGCTTTCTGGTTTTCCATCCTCGTTTTCCCCCTTCTCTGCCGGCTGTGCAGCGGCCTGTCGGGCCAGCCGCTGCAGGACCGGCGCCGACGCCAGATCCCGTTTCTGAGCCACCTGTACCGGCAGCCAGCGGCCGTCCTGCTCCTCAATGAGTCCCAGTTCCTGCAGCGCCGTCAGGCTGGCCAGCGTCCGGCCCGCGTTTTCCGCCCCTTGCGCCGCAAACACCGGCTGCAGATCGCCGGAAAATACCTGTCCGCCGCGGATCCGCTTGTAGAGCGCCACCGTGTCTTCGCGCCGGGGCAGCAGCGCTGCAGCGCGCAGCGGGTCCAGCGCAGCGCCCGCGCAGAGCGCCTCGAACCAGGCGGCCTGTTCGCTGGGCAGGTTGCCCAGCCCGGCCGGACGGATCGCCTTCAGGTGCGCCGAAACCATCGGGCCGCTGCGGCCGCTGAAGACCGAAACTTCCAATGCCGCTTCCACCGGCGTACCTACCGGGTAGGCAAATTTCTGCGGCGGCACGCCGAACAGTGAGGCAAACAGCGTCTGCCTGCCCTGGCGCAAACGCACCCGCGTGTGGCGGCCTTCGGCCCCCATGGCCCACACGCCGTCGATCACTGCATCCTGCACCAGCAATACCGGGGTCGGATTTTCCCGCCCGAATGGCGCCAGCTGCTGGAGCTGCTGCACCTGTTCCAGCGTCAGTTCCTCCAGCGTGACGGCGGCATCCAGCGGCAGTGCCGCCGGTTTTGGGCGCGGCGCGTGTTCCGCCGCCCAGGCGTTCACCGCCTGCCGGAAAGCAGGCAGCTGTTCTTCCTCGATCTCCAGGCCCGCTGCGGCGGCATGGCCGCCGAAACGGACCAGGTGCCCCGCACAGGCTGCCAGCGCGCCATGCAGGTCAAAAGGATCGGGCGCGCGGCCGCTGCCCCGTCCCTCCCCTTCATGGAGGGAGATGGCGATGGCCGGACGGTTGTAGCGCTCCATCAGGCGCGCCGCCACGATGCCGATGACGCCGGGGTGCCAGTCCTCCCCGGCGACGATGAGCACCCGGTCCCGCAGGCGGGCGGGGTCCTGTTCCAGCAGGCGGCAGGCGGCGGCAAAGACCTCCTGCTCGGCCTGCTGCCGCTCGGTGTTGATCTCCGCCAGACGGGCGGCGATCCCCGCAGCCTGGTCTTCGTCCCCGCAGAGCAGCAGTTTGAGGGCCACGGCGGCGTTGTCCATACGGCCCGCCGCATTGAGCCGCGGCGCCAGACCGTAGCTGACGGTATCCGCCGTGACCGGCTTGCCTGCGTAGCCGCCGCTTTCCAGCAGCGCCTGCAGGCCGGGGCGCATGGTCTCCTGCAGCAGAGCGAGGCCTTCCCGCACCAGGATGCGGTTTTCCCCCACCAGCGGCATCACGTCGGCTACCGTGCCGAGGGCCGCCAGTTCGCCGTACATTTCCAGCAGTTCCTCCGGCGCGCAGCCTTCCAGCGCGGCGCAGAGTTTGAAAGCCACCCCGGCGCCGCACAGGCTCTTGAACGGGCTGGCGTCGTCGGAGCGGCGCGGGTCCACCACGGCCACCGCCTCGGGCAGCGCAGCACCGGGCAGGTGATGGTCGGTAACGATCAGGTCCAGCCCCAATTTCCTGGCGCAAGCGGCCTCCTCCACAGCGGAAATGCCGTTGTCCACGGTAACGACCAGCGAGAAGCCCTTGGCCGCCAGATTTTCCAGTGCGGCGCGGGTCAGCCCGTACCCGCCGCCCCGCGTAGGCAGCTTGCAGCGCACATGGGCGCCCTGGCTGGACAAACATTCATACAGGATAGCGGTGGCGCAGATCCCGTCCACATCATAGTCGCCGTAGATCACGATGGGTTCTTCGGCTTCGATGGCCTGCCGGATGCGGGCCACCGCCCGGTCCATATCTTTGAGCAGGAACGGGTCTGAAAGCCCCTGTTCCGGCTCCAGCAGGCGGCGGGCCGCTTCGGCGTCGGCACAGCCGCGGGCCGCCAGCACCCGGCGCAGCAGCACGCCGTACCCGGCCGCGGCCAGCGCCTGCTCGGCGTCCGGCGCAGCCGGTCTGATCTGCCACGCAAAATAGTTCATCGCTTTTACTCCTTCTCTGCCGGTCAGCCGTTTTTAAAATCCGCCTCAAAGTCGTGGGTCAGGCCGTCCTGACGCAGCATGGTCTCTAGGGTGTCGATCTCGGTCGAAACATCCAGGCTGACGTCCTGCAGCAAGACGTCGTACAGCTTGCTGTACGCCTCGTTCAGCGTGTGCAGGATGCCGGTGATGTCACGGCGGATCTCCTGCGCGTGCTGTACTTCCGCTTCGCCCAGCCCCTGGGCTGTATCCAGAAGTTTGCGTGTGGTGGGCAGATAATATTCCCGGAAACGCCGCACCCGCGGCATCTGCTCCGGGTGGTTGTTCACAAAGCCCAGGATCGCCGCGCAGGTGCGGCGCATCTGCGCCAATTCCTCGTCGGTGCCTGCGCCCAGCTTGCCGGTGCTGCGGCGCAGGTATTCGAGGAACTCCGCCCCCTCCCGCCGGAAGATCTCCGCCTCGCTTCCCGCCTGCACGTCGCGGGGCGCCGGCTGCGGATCCTCCGCCGGGGTATAACGGTTCTCGTCCAGGTACAGCGTCTTGCCGTCCGGGCTGAGCATCGCCCCGGGCAGGGTGCCGTCCACGATCACTTTTTGCAGTTCCTCGCGGACCTTTTCTTCCGGCTGCCCGGCCGCCCGGGCCAGTTGGGGCAGGTCGCAGACCCAGTCACGGGCGCAGCGCAGATAACTGCGGATGCGTTTGAAAAATCCATACCAGCGCACCCCCGTCCAGCCCATGAAGCCGAATCCCAGCGTGGCAGGCACAAAGCAGCCGGTCAGGATGGGGAACACCATGAATTCCTCCGGCGTAAGGCCCAGGGTGGAAGCCCCCACCGCCGTGAGGATGCCCATGACCAGATCCGCGATGCCGAAACAGGCCGCGAAGGTCCAGCCCACGATGGCCACGGCCAGGTAACTGTCCTGCTTGTCGTTTTTGATATGGCGGTCCACCCGATTGCGCCAGTTCAGGAAGGGCACGCTCTTGTCGTGCAGCCGGCCGCCGCCCAGAGCCTCCCCGACCGAGCGCAGCGCATCCCCGATGGAGCCCAGCACCTCGGAACCAATGTGGGTACCGGCCTGGACCACATCCTGGATGGCATCGTCCAGGCCGGAAAATTCCTCCTGCAGCGGGTCCTCCGCCCTGCCGCCCTCTTTTTCGCCGCCGGGGCGCTTTCCATTGGGTCTATAAGGATGATGATACGCCATGATCCTCTTCTCTCTTTCCTCTCATCGTTCCGTTGTCAATCTCCCGGTGCCGGGGCATGGGCGGCCATCAGCGCGGCGGCGCAGCGCACGCCGTCCACTGCCGCCGTCATGATCCCGCCCGCGTAACCGGCGCCCTCGCCGCAGGGGTACAGCCCCCGCAGGGCCGTGCATTGCAGCGCTGCGGGGTCGCGCAGCAGCCGCACCGGGCTGCTGGTGCGCGTTTCCAGCCCCGTGAGCACCGCGTCGGGCGCCCGGTAGGCGGCCAGTTTGCGGCCAAAGGCCGTGAGCCCTTCCCGCAGCGCGGCAGACAATTCCCCGGGCAGCAGGCCGCCCAGGTCGCAGGGCGTCACGCCGCGCGGGTACGTGGGCTGCACGCGGAGCGTATCCAGCTTGCCCCGTCCTTCGAGGAAGCTGCCCACTGTTTCGGCCGGGGCACGGTAACCGCCGCCCCCCGCCCGGAAAGCCGCCTGTTCCAGCCTGCGCTGGAAGGCCACGGCCCTGGCGGGGTCGCCGTCAAAATCACGGCCGTCCACGCTGACGACCACCGCCGCGTTGGCGTTGCGGCCGTCCCGCGCGTGCAGGCTCATGCCGTTGGTCACTACGCCGCCTTCCTCGCTGGCGGCGGCGCAGACCGTGCCGCCGGGGCACATGCAGAAGGTATAAACGCAGCGCCCGTCCCGCACGTGCTGGCTGAGCTGGTATTCGCCGCGGGGCAGCGCCGGATGCCCGGCGGCCTCGTGGTAGAGGCTTTTTTCGATCTCCTGCTGCAGATGTTCGGCCCGGAACCCGACCGAGAAAGGCTTGCACTCCAACGGCAGGCCCTGCCGGTACAGCATGGAGAAGGTGTCCCGCGCGCTGTGCCCCACAGCCAGGATCAGCTGTTCGCAGGCGACAGGACCGGCGGTCGTTTCGATGCCGGCCAGCGTACCCCCCTGCACATGCAGGCCGGTGAGGGCGGTCTGGAAACGCACTTCCCCGCCCAGGGATTCGATCTCCCCGCGGATGGCGCGGATGACGCCGCGCAGCAGGTCGGTGCCGATGTGGGGTTTCTGCCGCCAGGCGATGTCCTCCGGCGCGCCGTGGTCAAGGAAAGCCCCGGTGACGAAGGCGCAGAGCGGGTCCCCGATGCGGGTGGTCAGCTTGCCGTCCGAAAAGGTCCCTGCGCCGCCCTCCCCGAACTGGATGTTGGCGTTCTCATCCAGTTCGCCGGCAGCCTCAAACCGCTGCACGGCCTGTACGCGGCGGTCCAGATCGGGGCCGCGTTCCAGCACCAGGGGCCGGTACCCGGACCGGGCCAGCAGCAAGGCGGCGAACAGCCCCGCCGGTCCCAGCCCCACCACCACCGGGCGATGGGCCAGCGGCGCCTGCCCGCGTGGAAAGCGGAATTGCGGCGGCTGTTTGAAACAGACACAGGGCGAGGCCCCGGCCAGCGCCGGTTCCTCACCCTCGTCCCTGAGTGTGACCGCTATGGTATACACCAGCACCGGCTTGCCGTGCCGGGCGTCCACCGAAAGTTTGGCCACCCCGCAGCGCGCCGCCCGTTCGGGCGGCACCCGCAGGATGCGCAGGGCCTGCGCCGCCGCCTCGGCCTCAGGGGCCGGGCAGGTCAGCGGCAGGCGGATATTACGGACCAAAAGCATAGGCAAAATCCTTGGGATGGTTCAGCGAGCCCTTACTTCGCACTGGACCGTATAGCTGCCGGTGGCAAAGATACGGCTGGAAGAAGGGATCTGGATGGTAACGGGGATGGTCTGCTGCCCCACAGTCAGGTTGACGCTCTGACAGTCGATCTGAGCGACCACGCTGTCTGCCGAGAGCGCCTCGACCTCCTCCGCCGGGCCGTAGAGCGTCACGCCGGACACCATGCTGGAGAGGATCTCCACTTCATAGTTGCTGGGAACGTTGATGGCGCTGATGTTGGAAATATTGAGCGTGGTGGAACCCATATCGCTGGTATCGAAGCTGAGGGTCACGCTGGTAACGCCGTCAAGGGAGACGATGCCCGAGGGCAGTTCCACCAGGCGCTGGTAATCCCGCCCCAGTTCAAACTCCTGTGACAGATCGAAATTGGTGACGGTCAGTTCTTCCAGAGCGCTGATCGTGCGGGCGGGCCCCGCCACCCGCAGCGTATCCTGGCTGAGTGTATAGCGCAGGCTTCCCGTATCAAAATTCGTCGGTGTTCCGATGAAATCAACGACCAGAGGCAGTTCCCTCACCTGGTAGACCGTCAGCGTTACGTTGGCGGTCTCGCTGTCCATCGTGGTGTACTCCGGGGTGTAGACCTCGCCGTTCTCGTCCCGCAATTCCAGCGTAGCGGGCACCGTGGTGGTATCGGAAAGTTCCGCATCGCTGCTCACCGTCGCCACCACCGAGGCGATCTGATCCAGCTCACTGGTGGGGCCGCGCAGGGTGATCTCCGCCGGGACGGCCGCGCTGCGGTTGAGCATATACCCTTCCGCCACCGAGACCGCCGAAGCGTCCACTGTGATCGCCAGCGTTTTTTCGCTGACTTCGTCGAACACCACTTCGATGGTACGGGGGCTTTCCACCGCACATTCGATATCACCCGGGAAATCGGTGGTATTGACCAGCCGCGCCTGCAGGCGCAGCGTCACGCGCCCCGCGCCGCTGACCCCCGCGTAGCTGGGGTAGACCATGATGTCGGAATTGGTAATATTGCCGATGATGGTGCTGTTGCCGTCCACCCGGACGTCCACCGTTTCGATACTCGGTTTCTCCACGATGTCCAGCCCCTGGGAGGTGTAGGCGGAAGCGCCGTTTGCATAGTTGATGGGCACGTCCTGTACCGTGACGGACCCCTGCGGATCGACATAGACCGCCACCACCGTCCAGGCCACGAACCCGCAGAAAAGGGCCAGGATCAGCGAGAACAGCGGGTAACTCCACAGCGATTTGCGCCCCGTGGACGGCTGCGGCGTTTTGGGATCAGTCGGCTTTGGCATGGGACTGTGCACCTCCTTTGTGCAGCAGCTTTTTCAGCGAAGAGACGCGGGTCTCGGCCGTTTCCTCCGGCGGGACGATCTCTTCCTGCAGAAGATTGAACAGGTTCTGGCGGTCCAGGCGGCGGATCAGCACGCCGTTCTTGGCCATGGAGATGATGCCGGTCTCCTCGCTGACGATGACCACGATGGCGTCGGAGTTTTCGCTCATGCCCAGGCCCGCGCGGTGACGGGTGCCCATATCCTTGCCCATCTCCAGGTTATTGGACAGGGGCAGCACACAGCCCGCCGCCACGATCACACCGTCGCGGATGACCACGGCGCCGTCGTGCAGGGGCGTGCCCTCATAAAAAATGGTTCCCAGCATCTCGGGGATCACATCGGCGTGCATCGGCGTGCCGGTGCGGATGATCTCCTCCAGGTTGTTATGGCGTTCCAGTACCATCAGCGCGCCGGTGCGCGTGTCGGAAAGCTGCTCCGCCGCGTCGCAGATCGCCACCACCGCGCTCTGCCACACCCCCCGCAGGGAGGGGTCGGCGTGACGGTTGCCGAACAGCCGCCCGGCCCAGACCGTGGTCTGGCCCATACGCTCCAGCGTGCGGCGCAGTTCCGGCTGGAAAATGACCACCGCCGCCGTAAAGCCGATGGTCACCACATTGTTGAGCACCCAGGTCACTGTGCGCAGGTTGAGCACATAGGCCAGCCCGTAAAACAGCACGATGAGCAGGATGCCCCGTACAAGCTGGCCGGCTTTGGATTTGCGGGCGAACTGGATCAGCTGGTAAAACGCGAAGGAAATGATCAGGATATCCAGCGTATCCGATACAGGATCGAATGCGCGCAGCGTACTGGTGATCGCAGAGATCGTTTGATTTTGCAGCATGGGTTGCCGTGCCTCCCTTTCCCACCTTTCTAACCGGGAACCTTACGATTCCAGCAGCGCCACGGCGTGGGCCGCGATGCCCAGCCCTTCCCCGGTGAAGCCCAGGTGTTCCTCCGTCGTGGCTTTTACGCTGACGGCATCCGCCGCCACCCCGAAAGCCGCCGCGATATTCCGGCGCATTTCCTCTATGTAAGGCGCCAGCTTGGGCTTCTGGCACAGGATCGTAGCGTCAATGTTGCCCACGGCGTACCCGTGTTCACGGATCAGCGCCGCCACCGCCCGCGTCAGCGCCAGCGAGTCGGCGCCGCGGTAAGCCGGGTCGGTGTCGGGGAAATGCCTGCCGATGTCCCCCAGCGCCGCAGCGCCCAGCACGGCGTCCATCACCGCATGCAGCAGCACATCGGCGTCGGAATGGCCCAGCAGGCCTTTCTCATAGGGGATCTCCACCCCGCCCAGGATCAGTTTCCGGTCCTCCACCAGACGGTGGACGTCATAACCGTGCCCAATACGCATCGTTTTCTCCTTTTTTAAATCGTCCGGCGTCGTGATCTTGTAGTTACCGTAGTCGCCCGCGGTCAACTCCACCGGCATGCCCGCCAGTTCAAACAGGCTGCAGTCGTCCGTGACCTGCCGGGCCTGCTCCCCGGTGACACAGGCCAGCGCCTGCCGGTATTTTTCCCGGGAAAAGCACTGGGGCGTCTGTACCGCGTACAGCATGGCACGGTCCGGGGTGGATACGACCCGGCCGCCCTGCGCGACCTTGATGGTATCCTTGACCGGCACCGCCGGGGCCGCCGCGCCGGTGCGGGCCGCCGCTTCCAGCGCCGCCGTGATGACCGCCCTGCTGACGAACGGCCGTGCCGCATCGTGGATGGCCACCAGCGCGCCTTCCGCCGCCGCCAGACCGTTGCGGACGCTGTAGGCCCGGGTCTCGCCGCCGTCCACCACACAGCAGGGTTTGGGGCAGGCCGCGGCGATCCGCTCACATTCCGGGCGGTTGGCCCCGGCCACCAGCACGACCTGCCGCACCGCCGGGTGTGCCGCCAGGGCGGCACAGCTTGTCTCCAGCACGGTGCGCCCGTCCGGCAGGCGGTAGCTGAGTTTGTCGAACCCCATGCGGCGGGACGCGCCCGCCGCCACCAGGATCGCCGTTGTATCCGGCACAGGCCCCTGCACCACGGCACACACTTCCCTTCTATACATATAAGCCTATTATACAGGGTCGCCGGGAAAAAATCCACTAAAATCAGGTGTATTTTTTGTGCACTGCGAAAAAAAATACCGCCGGACATTCAGTCCGGCAGCGGTCATTCTTCACTATCCTGTGCGGCGGCCCCGCCGCCCTGGTATGCGCTCCGTTCAGAAGGTCCCCAGCAGGAGTGCCGCCGCCAGGGCGAACCTGCGCTGATACCAAACGCCGGACGCCCCGGGAAGGGCAGTCCGGCGTTTTTGTTCAGGCGCGGCGCTTTTTGTCCAGGCGGATCTTGTCCGCGATCATGGCAATGAACTCACTGTTGGTGGGCTTTCCCCGCAGGTTGTGGATGGTGTAGCCGAAATAGCTGTTCAGGGTGTCCACGTCGCCGCGGTCCCACGCCACCTCGATGGCGTGGCGGATGGCGCGCTCCACCCGGCTGGCCGTGGTCCCGTTGCGCTTGGCGATCTCGGGATACAGGCGTTTGGTCACGGCGTTGATGTACCCATGGTCCTCCGTCGTCAGCAGGATGGCGTCGCGCAGGAACTGGTAGCCTTTGATATGGGCCGGGACGCCGATCTGATGCAGGATCTCGGTAACGGTCATCTCGTCGGAATCCTGGGAGTTTGCCTGCGGGCGGCTGCTGTTGCCCGCCGCCTTGAAGACCCGGCTGACCAGTACGCTTTCGTCAAAGGGTTTGACAAAGAAGAAGGAAAAGCCATTGTCCAGCAGTTCCTGTTCCATCTCCTCGCTCTGGAAGGCGCCGGTCACGAAAAAAGTCGTCCGCGTGCCGCTGGTGTTCTGGGCCTCGTAGCGCTGCTTGACCGTGATGGCGTCCAGGTCCGGCATGAACGCATCCAGCAGCGCCGCCTGCGGGTGGACACTGAGCAGCGTTTCCAGCGCTTTGCTGCCGTTTTTCTCACACACGGTCACCGCCACCCCTTTTTCCTCCAGGGCCTGGCGGCACGAAGCAGAGACTTGTGCGCCCGTATCGGTCATCACGAACTTGATCTTTTCCATCGTCATATCCTCCAGACATATCTCGGTCCCAGGGCATTCCGGGCGTCCCCGGCCGTTTGGCCGGAGGGAGACTCGCCGCGCCGGGTTTTGTTTACGATGGAAATTTTACCATATTTTACCAGTTCCCGCAAGAGGCTTTTCCCATTTTTTTCCGCTTTGCTTGAAGTTTCGTTCGACCTTTTTTGTGATTTTACGAAGGTTTTCTATCTTTCCCCGCCTTTTCCCGGTTTTTTCTGCGGTGAACTGCCGGGAACCCCGCCGTTTTTTGCCGTCTCTGCTGGAAATCCATCACGCGACGCCGTCCGCTTTTTGCAGCATCGTAGTGGCAAAGATGCCATACCCCCGCGCCGGATCGTTGACCAGAACATGGGTCACCGCCCCCACCAGACGGCCGTTCTGCACGATGGGCGAACCGCTCATGCCCTGGATGATGCCGCCGGTGGCCGCCAGAAGGTCCGGGTCAGTCACCCGCACCAGCAGGTTGCGGTTGGGGTCGCTGCTGGTCATGTTGACCTGTTCGATGCGTACCGAATAGCGCTGCGGCGCACCGCCCTGCACCGTGGTCCAGAGTTCGGCTTCCCCCAAAGCGATCTCCTGAGGCTGCAGGACCGGGCAGTTCTGCCCTGCGGCCGGGCCTATATAGCGGCCGTAGACGCCGGTGGCGTCGTTGGCCAGCACAGTGCCCGCTGCCGCAGCCGAGAATTCCCCGCGCAGCGCGCCGGGGCTGCCCGCCGTTCCCTTTGCGCAGCCGGTGATGGTCACGGGGACGATCTCTCCCGAAAGCAGGGTGATATCCGCCCCGGTATCCACATCGCTGATGGCATGACCCAGTCCGGCGAAGGTGCCGTTGGCCGGGTCCAGGAACGTCATCGTGCCGATGCCGGCGCTGGAATCCCGCACCCACACCCCGGCGCGGTAGACCCCCGCCGTTACATCCTCCACCGGGGTCAGGACGGTGGTATGCTGGTTCCCGTCGCGGCGGTAGACGATATCCAGGGGCTGCCCGCCCGCCGCCGTGATGGCCTGGTTGAGTTCCTCATTGCTGCGCACCGGCCGCCCGCCGGCGGAAACGATCAGATCTCCCAACCGCAGGCCGGCCTCCTTGGCGGGGTTCTCGGCGCCAAGGCCGGTATACTGGTCCGAAAACGCCACCACCAGCACCCCGTCCGAGAACATCTTCACCCCGAATGGCGTGCCGCACACCTGGACGGTGCGCGCCTCCGTCTGCACGGCCCGCACGGTTTTAAGGGGGATGGCTCCGAACAGCGCCAGGGTCACATTGCAGCTGGTGTCCTGCCGGGCGCTGCCCGCCGCCGTCACACCGTCCTCCCGCTCCCGTGCCGCCACCCACGGCATCGAGGCGATGCGCAGGCCGCCGTTCCCTGTTATATAAAACGTATCGGGCAGAGCCGAAGCAAGCCCCCACCACAGGCCGCCCGCCAGCAGGGCAAGGCAGAGCAGCAGCGCCAGCAGGCGGCGCAAGATCCGATGAGCAGACATAAGGTTTCCCCCTCCTGCCGGTTAGCATGCGCAGAAGGGGGACATATTATTACAAGCATCCCGCAGAAGAGCCCTTACCTGAAAAAGAAAAAATCCCGGAGGCATAAGCCTTCGGGATTTTGGTACGAGTGGCGATACAGAACTTTTTGAAAAACCCAGTAATATCAATGGTTTTCGGGCATCCGAACAGAAAAATATCTTGTATATCCCCCCACATTAGGGCGGCTGTTTTGAAGCAGCCGCCCTTTTTCTACCCCTAAATCCAGTGTGCGTTTTAGGGTGGAAAATCCCCTGTTTTTTCGCCTTTGGGCGGCGCAAACGAGGCCGCCCATATCCTTTCCCTCATGGGAGGCCGGGCGGTGATACAGGGGCGCAAAACCACCGAAACGAACACTTTTCAAAATCAACGGAAGGAGGTATCCAA
>DXBF01000055.1 GCA_019116705.1 Candidatus Gemmiger avistercoris | reverse complement strand
CCATGTTGGCAATCATATTTGTGGTAAGACCGGCGGCAATCCGCAAGTCCTCTTTCCTCATATTGCGCTCAACCAGCGTGTGCCAGAGGGGTTTATAGCTTATGTGCATTTATCCTCCTGCCTTTCTCCCGATTACGGGTTCCTGCTCCTATTATATCAAAGTTCTTGCTATTCCACGAACATTTCTTGACACAACCGCCGGTTCCGTCTGGATTGTGCTTTCCCTTTCTTCTCTTGATTACATCTACTTAGCCATAAGCTGGGTCATGGGGGAGGGAGGAGCTGCGGGCAAGGCAAGACCGGGCGGCGGGGGATGCGGCGGCAGGCAGGGGAGTTGCGGGTCATGCAAAATCCCACGGCGGGGTCAAAACCCCGCCCTACGGCCTGACGGGAATTTGCAATTTACCGTTTTTGTTTGCAAATTCCGTGGATTTGTAGGGCGCGTGTCTTGACCGCGCCGGGGTACGTCCCGGCAGGCAGGGAAGTTGCGGGCCGCCCAAAACCCCACGGCGGGGGCAAGCCCCCGCCCTACAGGGCGCGGGAACGGAGATACAGCACCGGGCGTTCACGGCAAGATAAAATTGCACGGGCGGCCTACAGGCCGCCCCTACGACCTGACGGGAATTGGTATTTACGATTTTGTTCGCAATTTCCGTAAAGCCGTAGGGCGGGGTCAAAACCCCGCCCTGCGGGATCAGGGGGCGTGGAGGCAAGACCGGGCGGCCCGGGTACACAGCAAAAGCAGCCGCCCCGGGAGAGGGGCGGCTGCCGTGCGGTTTTTTGCATCCCTTTTGCGGGAGGGAAGGCTGGAGTTTCTTTGCCTACTTTCTTTGCAAAGAAAGTAGGTCTTTGCAAAGAAAGCAGGTTACAGCAGGCCGTCCAGCCACTGGCGCAGGGCGGGCTTGGGCATGAAGCCTACCTGCCGGGCCACGGGCTGGCCGTTCTTGAGCACCACCAGCGCCGGGATGCTCTGGATGCCGAACTGGGCGGCCAGGGCGGGGTTCTGGTCCACGTCGATGCCGCAGAACAGCGCCTTGCCCGCCAGTTCCTCGCTGACCTGTTCCAGCACCGGGGCCAGCATGCGGCAGGGATTGCACCAGGTGGCGTTGAAATCCAGCACGGCCGCTTCCGCCGCCTGGGCCTGGGTCAGATCGTTGTGATGCACTTCATAAACCATGAGAAAAACTCCTTTCGTTGTTCACTGCCTGCGGGCCGCCAGGTACTGCACGGCGGAAAGCGCCGCCACGTTGCCCTGCCCCGCGGCTTTGATATACTGGTACGGCAGCCCGGCCGCGTCGCCGCAGGCAAAACAGCCGGGCAGGTTGGTGGCCATGCGGGCGTCCACCGCCACGTGGCCGCCGTCCCCCGCCAGCCCCGGCACCAGCTGGGTGGGGGCCATGGCGTCCCGCAGCAGGAAAACGCCGTCCACCGGGTAGTCCCCGCCGCCGGTGCGCAGCGCCTGCACGGTGTTTTCGCCCAGGACGGCCGTGGGCGTTTCCCGCCGGACCTGCACCGTGCCGGGCAGCCGGGGCGCGCCGCTGTACAGCGGGAAATACACCACCGACGCGGCGACCTCCGCCAGATAGGCGGCTTCCGGCTCTGCGGCGGGGCTGGTCCCCACCACCGCCACCCGCTTGCCGCGGTAGAGCGGCGCGTCGCAGGTGGCGCAGTAACTCACGCCCCGGCCCAGCAGTTCCTGCTCGCCGGGCAGCGGCTTGCCCTGCACCACGCCGGTGGCCAGGATGACCGCGGCGGCTTCGTAGGTCCCGGCCGCGGTCTGGATGGCAAAATAGTCGCCCATGGCGTAGACCGCGTTGACCCGCGCTTCGGTGATGGGCACGCCCATGACGTCCAGATGATGCAGCAGGGCGTCCCGCAGCTGGGGCCCGGTGACGTCCGGCAGGCCGGGGTAGTTCTGGATGCGCTGGGCTTTGGTGATCTTGTCGCTGAGGGTGCGGGACCCGAACAGCAGCGGCGGCTTGCCCCGCAGGCTGGCGGTGAGCGCCGCCGAGACCCCGGCGGGGCCGGAACCGATGATGGCAATGTCGAAGCGTTCCATGGAAAGCTCCTTTCGGGAAAATAAGGGGAGTCGGGTGTACGGGCATAATTCCTATAACAATAGTATACTATAGTCTGCCCCAAAAACAAGCCCCCAGCCGTGAACAAAATGTAAAATTCCGGCCGGACGCGGGCGCGCCTGCCTCACAGCTTATACAGCGCGGTGTACTTGCGGGCCAGGTAGTCGGTGTAACAGCGCGGGTCAAAATCCCCGCCGCAGAGGCTGCGCACCAGCCAGGCGGGTTCCCTGCTGCTGCCGTAACGCCACAGCCGCGCGCACAGCGCGTCCCGCAGGGGCGCCAGGTCGCCCCGCGCCCACTGGGCGTCCAGGTCCATGGTGCGGCGCAGGCCGGCCACCGCCTGGGCCGCGTAGGCGCTGCCCAGGGCGTAGCTGGGGAAGTAGCCGAAATCGCCCATGGCCCAGTGGATGTCCTGCAAGCAGCCGCGGGCGTCGTCGGGCACCTCCACGCCCAGGTATTGCCGGTATTTTTCGTTCCAGGCGGCGGGCAGGTCGGCCACCGCCAGCGTGCCCTGCAGCAGCGCCTTTTCCAGCTCGTACCGCACCATGATGTGCAGCGCGTAGGTCAGTTCGTCGGCCTCGGTGCGGATCAGCCCCGGCTCCGCCCGGTTGACGGCCCGCCAGACTTCCTCCTCGCTCACGTCCGCCAGCTGGGCGGGGAACAGTTCCCGCAGCAGCGGGTACAGCCAGCGCAGGAAGGCGCGGCTGCGGCCCACGCAGTTCTCGAACAGGCGGCTCTGGCTCTCGTGCAGGCCCATGGTGGAACCGCCGGCCACCGCCGTGTAGTCCAGCGCCGGGTCGATGTGCCGCTCATACAGGGCGTGGCCGCCTTCGTGCAGGACGCTGTACAGGTTGGAGAATACGTCCCGCGGCTGGTAATGGGTGGTCAGGCGCACGTCGCCGCGCCAGAATTCGGTGGTGAAGGGATGTTCGCTCTCGGCCAGCAGGGTGTGTTCCGGCTCCAGCCCCCAGAGGGCCAGCAGGCGGCGGGACAGTTCCTTCTGCGCGTCCAGGGGCCAGTCCTGGTCGAGAAAATCGGTGCGGATGGGCGCGCCGTGGTCCCGGATGGCCGCCAGCAGCGGCAGGATGGCGGCGCGCAGCACGCCGAAAAACGCGTCGCAGCGGGCGATGGTCAGGCCCCGCTCGTAGCGGTCCAGGAACACCTCGTAGGGGTCGCGGTCCGGCGCGAAATACCGCGCCTGGGCGCGGCGGGCCGCCACGATCTGCTCCAGGTACGGCGCAAAGAGGGCGAAGTCGTTGCTGCGCTTGGCTTTGGTCCACACCGGGACGCTCTGCTGGACCAGCTTGGTGAAGGCCGCGTATTCGCCGGCCGGGATGCGGGCGATCTCGTCATATTGGCGCTGCAGCTCCCGCACTTCGGCGGCCTGCTGCCCGTCCTCCGCGTCGGCGGCCGCGGCTTGCAGCAGGGCGGCGGAGCCGGGGTTCACCAGCAGGTCGAAACTGGCGCGGCTGAGGACCTCGCAGGCTTCGGCACGGCCCTCGGCGCCGCCCTCGGGGGCGACGGTCTCGGCGTCGAAGTCGATGGCGTTGAGGGCGTAGCGGTAGGCGTACAGCTGTTTTTCCAGCGCGCGCAGGCGCAGGATGGAGTCTTTCATTTGCGCTCTCCTCCTTATTCCGGCGGCGGGCCAAGGGCGCAGGCGGGCGGCCCTGCCGCAAAAATTCTCTTCCCATTCTACCACACTCCGCCAGCTTTTTCCATTGCCTTCCGGGGCGTTTTGTGGTATGGTGTAAGCAGAGGGAGTTCCCCCGGAAGGAGGCCGCCGCCGTGCCGCAGCCGCTCGTGAGCATCATCGTGCCCATCTACAACGCGCAGGACCATATCGCCCGCTGTGTGGAGAGCATCCGCCGCCAGACCTATGAAAATTTGGAGATCCTGCTGCTCAACGACGGCAGCCAGGACGTGAGTTTGCAGGTCTGCCAGATGTACGCCGGGGTGGACAAACGCATCGTCCTTATCGACAAAGCCAACAGCGGCGTGGCCGCCACCCGCAACCTGGGGCTGCGGTACGCCACCGGCGAATACCTGCAGTTCGTGGACGCCGACGACACCCTGCAGCCCAACGCCACCGAACTGCTGGTGGACCGGGCGCTGGGGTCGGACGCCGACCTGGTCATCGCCCACTACAACCGCATCCGCCCGCCCCGCCCCCGCAGCGAGGAGGCCGCCGCCCGCCACCCCCAGGCGCTGCGCCCCGACCGGGTGCAGACCTTCGGGTTCCTGCTGGAAGGCGCCATGGACAAGGAGGAATTCGCCGCGCGGCTCATGCAGGAGCCGGCCAGCTTCTACTACGGCGTGATGTGGAACAAACTGTACCGCGCCGCGCTGGTCCGCGCCCATGAGGACGTGGTCTGCGCCGAGGACCTGGACTGGTCGGAGGACCTGTACTTCAACCTGAGCTACATCCGCTATGCGGAGCGGTTCTATGCGCTTTCGACCCCCATCTACAACTACTACAACACCCCCGGCAGCGCCGTGCACACGGTGCTCAACCCGGTGAACGTGGTGACCACCCGGGCTACCCTGTTCAACTATTACAAGGAACTGTACGAACAGATGGGCTTGTATGAGGAGTACAAGCCCCAGATCTACAAGTATCTGGTGGCGGTGGCGGAAAGCTGAAGGGGGCGGACTGTGGAGGCTTGCCCGGGGTGTTCCGGGCTGGCGGGAGGTGCCCCGGGCGGCGTACACGCCGCCCCTACGTCCACAGGGAAACGGGGCGGTTTGTGGGAACGCCGCGGCTGGCGGGACGCTCCTGCGGCGGGGTCAAGACCCCGCCCTACAACCTCGGGGAAATGCCGAACCAAAAGGAAAACGGTCAATTTCCGGCAGGTCGTAGGGGCGGCCTGCAGGCCGCCCGTGCAGCCGTGCCTTGCTGCGGCGGGGTGGACGGTGCTGCATCCGCGTTTCTGTTGCCCGTAGGGCGGGGTCTTGACCCCGCCGTTGGGGTTTGGTCTTGCCCGGGGTGTTCCGGGCTGCCGGGAGGTTCCCCGGCGGGGTGCGACCCCGCCCTGCAAACCGGCGAAAATTGCGAACACAAAGGATACATTGCCCATCACAGAAAGGAGAGAACGATGAAACATTGCCCGAAATGCGGGGCCGCCTGCCCGCGGCCCGGCCAGAAATTCTGCGCCCAATGCGGCGCGCCCCTGTCCGACATGCCGCCCCAGGCCCCGGCCTGGCCCCCGGCGGGCGCCGTGCGCCGCAAGCGGCTGCTTGTGGGCGGCGCGGCGGCGGTGGCCGTCCTGCTGGCGCTGGCAGGGCTGGTCTGGTGGCTGAACCGCGGCGGGGGCCCTGCCGAACCGGCGGACGCCCCGGCCACCCCCGCGCCCATCGTCACGGCGGAGACCGCCGAGGCCGCTTCCGCCGAACTGGACCCCACCCGGCTTTACCTGGAAGGGCTGCCGGTGGTGGAGGGCATGAAGATCACCGCCGACGGCGTGCAGGTCCCCTACACGGTGGACACCCAGGGCCGCCCCACCCTGGATCAGAAGGATATCCTAAAAGGCAACACCCTGCTGCGGGCCATCCTGCCCCAGGGCACCGGGTACCTGACCTCGGTGGCGCTGGTGTCCCGCCCGGGCAACCAGACCGCCAGTTTCGGCGCGCTGACCGCCTGTGACGCGGACGGCCTGCAGGCGCCCGACGACGAATTTTTGCAGACGCTGCTGCGGCTGTACTACCGTTCGCTGCTGACGGCCTACAATTCCGGCAAGGTGGAGGATCTCTGCTTCTCCACCGATCTGAACGACCAGAGCTGGGAGGAGGCCATCGTCGGCGGTGCCTACAACGGCGTGGCCTACGCCGTGGACCGCTGCGACATCTGGTTCACCGCCGAGGGGCTGGTGCGGGGCGAGGACGTGGTGACGCTGAACGCCCAGACCAGCTGGACCGGCACCGACCGGGATACCGGCGAGGACACCGCCGGCAGCGAGTATATGACCTTCCAGATCATCTGGCGGGACGGCATGTGGCAGGTGGACCGCTGGGCCAACTGCACCGGGCAGGACTACCAGAACGGCGTGCTGCGGCTCTCGTCGGACCGCATCTCCTCCTGACGGGGCGCATCGTTCACAAAAAGTTTTCCGGGAACGTCTTGACGAAACCGCGGGATGGGTGTATCCTTGCCTGATACCGGCGGGACAGTCCCGTGCCGGCCGCGCGCCGCCCGAAGGCGGCGGGAAAAGGAGAACCACCATGCGGAAACTGGAATCATTCGTTCAACTGTTGAGCGGCCGTTTCAACAATGCCGCCCAGTATGAGGCCAAGAAGGGGGAGGGTTTCCCCTATGCCGAGCATGTGAACACCCCCTGCAACCACAAGATCCGGGGCCTGCCCGCGGACTTTGCCGGGGTGTTCCTGCTGGAAGAAAGCTACTATACGACGGACGGCAAGACCCACGCCTCGCCCCATCTGTTCCTGTTCACCCAGGAGGAGGGGGGCATCCGGCTGACCAGCTACGAGGTCCCGGACGCCTGCCCGAAGGACTGCCTGACGGCGGAGAAACTGCCGGAACTGGACTATGCGGACCTGAAACCCTCGGCCAAATTCACCCCGGCGCTCTACACCGAACACGACGGCGTGTGGGAGGGCGGCAGCACCAGCATGTTCACGCCGGCGCTCAAGTTCACGCTGTTCGAGCGCTTCAGCCCCGAGGCGCTGGAAGTTTCCGAACAGATGGAGATGAACGGCCGGCGCACCTTCGGCTACGACGAGCCCATCCTCTATAAGCGCGTCTGACTTACTTTCTTGTAAGAAAGTAAGCAAAGAACTTTCAACCAAAATCGCACATTCGTGCGATTTTTATGAGAGTTTCTTTGATTCTTTCTTTGCAAAGAAAGAATGAAAAAGGCATGGCCGTAAGGCCATGCCTTTATTTGAATGCGCGGACGCGCGGCAAAAGAAAGGAGCCACACGATGCAGGATATCCGCATTCTCTTTTTGGATATAGACGGCACGCTGATCGACGGCAAGCGCAACCGTCTGACGGAGCCTACGCGGCAGGCGCTGCGGGCCCTGGCGGACGACGTGTGCGGCCCGGTAAACGAGGACGGCGTGGCCGCCTACTGCCGGGCCAAAGGGCTGCTGTGAGCCGTGCTCAGCGCCCGATGGGCGCGCACTTGGCGCGCAGCCAGGCCTGTTCGGCTTCGGTCAGGCGGGGGGCCAGCGTTTCGCAGACGTGCGCGTGGAAGGCGTTGAGCCAGTCGATCTGCGCGCGGGAAAGCTCGTCCACCAGCACCGGCGACGTGTCGATGGGGGCCACCGTCAGCGGACGGAAGCCCAGCCAGCGGCCGTACTGGTTCTCGCCCAGGTCCACACATTCCAGTTCGTTCTCGATGCGGATGCCGACTTCGTCCGTCTCGTAGATGCCCGGTTCGTCGGTGATGGTCATGCCCGGTTTGAACACCACGGCGTTGTGGGGGCGCAGGCTCTGGGGGCCTTCGTGCACGCCCGAGATGAAGCCCACCCCGTGGCCGGTGCCGCAGCGGTAGTTGATCTTGTGCGCCCACACCGGGCCGCGGGCAAAGGTGTCCAGCGCAAAGCCGGTGCAGTAATCGAGGAACACCGCGCGGGCCATGTCGATGTGGCTCTGCAGCACCCAGGTGTAGCAGCGGCGCTCGCTGTCGGTCAGCGGGCCCACGGGATAGGTGCGGGTGATGTCGGTGGTGCCGCAGTCGTACTGGCCGCCGTTGTCCACCAGCAGGAAGCCCCGGGGCTCGATGCGGCTGTTCACCTCGCCTTCGGCGTGGTAGTGCATCATGGCGGCGTTGGGGCCCCAGGCCGCGATGGTGGGGAAGCTGTCCTCAAAATAGCCGGGTTGTTCGGCGCGGCGGCGCTGGAGCATCGTCTCGATGTCGGTCTCGTGAAGGGTGCGGCCTTCGGCCAGGGCCTGTTCCAGATCCATCTGGAACCGCACCAGCGCCACGCCGTCCCGGATGTGGCATTCCCGGATGTTCTGCAGCTCCACCTCGTTCTTTACGCCCTTGAGCGCAAAGATCGGGTCGGGCCCCGCCACGGTGGCGTGGGCGGCCAGCGCCGTATACAGGTCGTAGTTGGTGGCCTGCTCGTCCACCAGGAACACTTCCCCGGCGCCGGCGGCGCGCACGGCGTCCACCAGTTCGCCGTAGCCCCGCACGGTCACGCCGCTGGCGGCCAGCACGGCGGCGTCGGCGGCGCTCAGGCGGCCGTCCGCCAGGAACAGCGTGCAGGCGTCCCGCGTGACCAGCGCGAAGGCCACCGCCAGCGGCGTGTTGGGGATGTCCCGCGCGCGCAGGTTCAGCAGCCAGCCCACGCAGTCCAGCCCGGTCACGGCCAGCGCCGTGGCCCCGGCCTTTGCCAGTTCGGCACGCACCAGTTCGATGCGCTGGGCCGCCGTGGCCCCGGTCTGGGCGGGGGTCAGCAGGCGGCAGGGGGTGTCGGGCAGGGCGGGGCGTTCGCCGGAGGCGTCCCAGATGGGCCCGGCCACGTCGCGGCTTTGCAGCGACGCGCCGTTTTTGGCCAGGGCTTCGGCATACTGGCGGGCGCGGGCGGCGGGCACGCAGCTGCCGTCCAGCAGCAGGGTCCGGCCCGCCCCCAGGCGGGCGGCCAGGTAGTCCGCCACCGTGGGCACCCCGGCGGAACCGTCGTGCATACATTCGATCCCGGTGCCGGCCAGCTGTTTGTCGGCCTGGACATAGAAGCGGCCGTCGCACCACAGCGCCGCGTCTTCGCCGGTGACGACGAGGGTCGCGTTCTCCCCGGTAAAGCCGGAGAACCAGGGCAGGGCGTTGTAGTGGTCGGGCAGGTATTCGCTGCAATGGGGGTCGCTGGTGGTCAGCAGCACGGCGTCGCCCCCGGCGGCTTTGGCGGCCGCGCGCAGGGCGGCGATCTTTTCACGGATAGTCAAGGTGGAACACTCCTTTTTCTATGCAGGGTCGGGGCGCAGGGCGGCTGCGCCCGCGCGGATCGGTTCGTACTGTTTTATAATAGCACGTTCGGGAAAAAGGTCAAGGCTGGGGCGGCGGGGCGGCAAGGTCCACCCGGACCTCAAGGCGGCAGAGACCGCAGCGGGCGTTGAACGCGCCGCCGCCGGCCCGGCGGCTGTTTTTGTTGGGCGGCCTGCGGGGGAAACGGCGGCGGGGTACGACCCCGCCCTACGGGGCGAGGGGGAACAGGCGGCGGGAGCCGGAAACGGGGCAACGTCCGGCGGGCGGCCTGCAGGCCGCCCCTACATCCAACAGGCTGTGCGAAACGAAGCCGAAGCGGAGTGCCCGTCGGAAGGTGCAGACGGCGGGGTCAAGACCCCGCCCTACGGGGCGTGGGGGAACAGGCGGCGGGAGCCGGAAACGGGGCAACGTCCGGCAGGCGGCGGGGATGACCTTCATTCTGCCGGAATATAGTAACAGCAAATGCCGTTTGGGTTGGCGTGTAGGGCGGGGTCTTGACCCCGCCGCGGGAACATTCCCGCCGCCTGGAACGTTACGGGCAGAGAAAATGCAGACAGCCGGGGGAAAATAAAATCCTGCCTGGGAGGTGAGGTGGCGCCCGGCGGGCGGGGCGGCAATGTTTGCAAAAAATTCAAAAAGATCCGGGGCTGCGGGCCCGGAAACCCCTTGACGCGTTTGGTATAATGATATTAGCAGCGCCGGGGCGCGACTGCCAAAAAATCGAGAAACCACTGTGAATAGAAACCGAGGTGCCATGATGGCAGAGAACAAGACCAAGATCGACATTTTTTCCGGCTTTCTGGGCGCGGGCAAGACCACGCTCATCAAAAAACTGATCCAGGAGTGCTTCGCCGGGGAGCGCATCGTCCTGATCGAAAACGAATTCGGCGAGATCGGCATCGACGGCGGCTTCATGCGCGAGGCCGGCATCCAGGTCAACGAACTGAACTCCGGCTGCATCTGCTGCTCGCTGGTGGGCGACTTCCGGGAAGCGCTGAAAAAAGTCGTGGAGACCTACCACCCCGACCGCATCCTCATCGAGCCGTCCGGCGTGGGCAAACTGTCCGACGTGACCCGCGCCGTGGAGGGCGTGGCCGAGACCCTGCCCGTGCAGCTCAACAGCTTCGTGACGGTGGCCGACGTGAACAAGGTCAAGCTGTATATGAAGAACTTTGGCGAGTTCTACAACGACCAGGTCAGCCACGCCTCCTGCATCATCCTCAGCCGCACCGGCAACGCCGGCGAGAAGAAGATCGCCGACGCCGTGGCGCTGCTCTCCGAAAAGAACCCCACCGCCACCATCGTCACCACCGACTGGACCGTGCTCACCGGCGCGCAGATCGTCTCGGTCATGGACGGCAAGCGGGATCTGGTGGCCGAACTGCTGGCCGAGGCCCGCGCCGCCAACGAGGCCCATGCCGGGGAGGACGGGCACCATCACCACCACCATCACCATGACGGGGAGGAGCACGAGTGCTGCCACCATCATGACGGCGAGGAGGAGCACGAATGCTGCCACCATCACCATGACGAGGACGAGGGGCACGAGTGCCATCACCATGACGAGGACGAGGAGCACGAGTGCTGCCACCATCACCACCACGAACACCACTACGATGAGCACGGCGTCTGCAGCTGCGGGCACCATCACCACGACCACGACGCCGACGAGGTGTTCACCAGCTGGGGCCGGGAGACCGCCCACAAATACAGCCGCGGCGCGCTGGAGCAGGCCCTGGCGGCGCTGGACGGCGGCGAGTACGGCATGATCCTGCGGGCCAAGGGCATCGTGGACGGCGGCGCGGACGGCTGGCTGGAGTTCGACATGGTCCCCGGCGAGCACGAGGTCCGCGCCAGCACCCCCGACGTGACCGGCAAACTCTGCGTCATCGGCTCGCAGCTGAAGGAAGCGGAGATCGCCGCGCTGTTCCACGTCTGAGCGCCTGTATAAGCAGAAAGGAACCTGAGGTATGGCAAGACAGATCCCGGTCTACCTGTTTGTGGGCCAGCTGGAGAGCGGCAAGACCAAGTTCATCCAGGAGACCATGGAGGACCCCCAGTTCGATTCCGGCGACAAGACGCTGCTGCTGGTCTGCGAGGAGGGCGAGGAGGAATACGACCCCGGCCGCTTCGCCTTCGGCGGCGTGCATGTGGCCCAGCTGGAGGATAAAAGCGAACTGACCCGCGAAAACCTGGCCGCGCTGGAGAAAAAGTCCGGCTGCGGGCGGGTCATCATCGAATACAACGGCATGTGGCTGATCCAGGAACTCTACGACGCGCTGCCCGACAACTGGCTGATCTACCAGTGCCTGGCCACCGCCGACGGCGCCACCATCAAGACCTACGCGGGCGACAACGCCATGCGCAGCCTGCTGCTGGACAAGCTGCGCGGCAGCGAACTGCTGGTGGTCAACCGCGCCGAGCAGGTGAACGACGACGAGAGCCGCCAGCTGATCCACAAGCTGGTGCGTCAGGCCAGCCGCCGCTGCGACATCGCCTACGAATTCAGCGACGGCAGCGTGGCCTATGACGACATCCCCGACCCGCTGCCCTTCGACGTGGAGGCCCCGGTCATCGAGGTGCCGGAGGAGTTTTTCGGCATCTTCTACATGGACTGCATGGACGACCCCAAAAAATACGACGGCAAGACGGTGAAATTTCTGGCGCAGGTCTGCCAGACCAACCGCGCGGGCAAGGACAGCTTCGTGCCCGGCCGCTTCGCCATGACCTGCTGCGTGCAGGACATCCAGTTCGTGGGCTTCCCCTGCCGGTACGACGGCTACAAGAGCCTGGAACAGCGCAGCTGGATCACCCTGACCGCCAAGATCAACCTGAAATACCACCCCATCTACCAGGGGCAGGCCCCCGGCGCCGTGGGGCCCGTGCTCACCGCCCTGGCCGTGGAGCCCGCCGAGGCCCCGCGCGAGGACGTGGTGATGTTCAGCTGACAAAAAAGCGAACCCCCTGGGACGCAGCGCCGCCCCGGCTCCAGGAGCCGGGGCGGCGCTTTTGCGTGGGCGGGGAAAAAGGGGCCGCCGCGCGCGAAAAAGCCCCGCGTCCGGGACGCGGGGCTTTGCGGAATTTCGGGTTATTCCCCTTCCTCGGGCTGGTCGGGGCGGACCATGTCGCGGATGGCGGCGGCGATGGCCTCGGCCGAGAGGCCGTAGTCGCGCAGCACCTCGGCGGCGGGGCCGGAGTGGCCGAACTGGTCCTGCACGCCCAGGCGGCGGACCTGGCAGGGCAGTTTCTCGCTCAGCACGCCGCACACCGCTTCGCCCAGGCCGCCGATGACGGTGTGCTCTTCCACCGTGATGATGCGGCGGCATTCCCGCGCGGCGGTGATGAGGATCTCCTCGTCGATGGGCTTGATGGTGGGCATGTTGATGACCCGCACGTTGATGCCCTGGCGTTTGGCCAGCACGGCGGCGCGCAGCGCCTCGGTGGTCATCAGGCCGGTGGCGACCACCGCCACGTCGTAGCCGTCGGTGAGCTTTTCGCCCTTGCCGATCTGGAACTGGTAGGCGTCGGGGTCATGGAACACCGGCGTGGCCAGGCGCGAAAGGCGCAGGTAGACCGGGCCGTTGTAGTTGTAAGCGGCGATCACCGCGGCGCGGGCCTCCACCGCGTCGGCGGGGCTCAGGATCACCATGCCGGGGATCGTGCGCATGAGGGCGATGTCCTCGCAGCACTGGTGGGAAGCGCCGTCCTCGCCCACCGAGAGGCCGGCGTGGGACACGGCGATCTTGACGTTCAGGTGCGGGTAGCCGACGGTGTTGCGGATCTGGTCGAAGGCGCGGCCCGCCGCGAACATTGCAAAGGTGGACACAAAGGGCACGTAGCCCAGCGTGCTCATGCCGCCGGCGGCGGCCACCATGTTCTGCTCGGCGATGCCGCAGTCAAAGTGGCGGTCGGGGTAGGCGTCGCGGAACCAGGCCGTGCGGGTGGATTCCGCCAGGTCGGCGTCAAATACGACCAGGTTGTCGGCCCCCTGCCGGGCCAGTTCCAGCAGGGCTTCACCGTAGCTGTCGCGGGTGGCGACCTTTTTCATCTCAGCCATTGTTGCGCTCGATCTCCTTTTCCAGTGATTCGTATGTTTCGCGCAGTTCGCTCATCGCCTGCTCGTATTCTTCGTCGTTGGGGGCCTTGCCGTGCCAGTCGGCGGAATCTTCCATGTAGCTCACGCCCAGGCCCTTGGTGGTGTGCAGCAAAAAGCAGGTGGGTTTGCCGCTGCCGTGGGACAGGTCGAACATTTTGAACGCCTGCTCCAGCTCATAGAAGGAGTTGCCGTTGCAGACGATGGTGTTGAACCCGAAGGCGTCCATCTTGCGGTCCAGCGGCTCGGTGTTCATGACCTGGCGGGTGGGGCCGTCGATCTGCAGGCCGTTGATGTCGATCATGATGCACAGGTTGTCCAGCTTGTAATGGTTGGCGAAGAGGAAGGCTTCCCAGCATTCGCCCTCGTCCACCTCGCCGTCGCCCAGCAGGGTGTAGACGTTGATGTCGCTGCCCAGGCGCTTGGCGGCCAGCGCCATGCCGCAGGCGGCGGACACCCCCTGCCCCAGGCTGCCGGTGCTCATATCCACGCCGGGCACCGTGTTCATGTTGGGGTGGCCCTGCAGGTAGCTGTTGGAGTGGCGCAGCGTGGGCAGGTCCGCCACCGGGAAGAACCCGCGCTCCGCCAGGGCGGCGTAGAGCGCCGGGGCGCAGTGGCCCTTGCTGAGCACGAAGCGGTCCCGGTCGGGGCTCTGGGGCTGTTCGGGGTCCACGCGCATCTCACGGAAATACAGGTAGGTCAGCACGTCCGCGCAGGACAGGCTGCCGCCGGGGTGGCCGGACCCCGCGCCGTGGGTGGACTCGATCACGCCCATACGCACACGGGTCGCAGTCAGCTTCAACTGCAGCGTTTCCAGTTTTGTCATATCAGGTTCCTCCGGTCCGTATACAAAATCAGGCGGTATGCCACCGCCGCGCAATTTACTACCTTATATTATACACAAACGGCGGCGGCTGGCAAGGTGGTTTTGCAAAAAAACGCAGTTTCCGTCGTACCGGCGCGAAAAAGGGGGCTTTCCCCGCCCGGGTTTTGTGCGGAGTGACGAAAAAAGCCCCCGCCCCGGCTGCGACAACGGCGATTTTGACTCTTGCGAAACGCGGCGGACTGTGGCATAATAAAAACATGCGCGGCGCGGTTTTGGGGCCGCCTGGCGTGGCACACTGTTTGAGGAGGGAAAACTATGCCGAACGGGATCTATATCCAGACCGAGTATCACGGCAAACTGATCCGCAAGATCGTGTGCAACGGTGAGGAGCGCTGGTTCATCGGGTCCAACTGCGCGGAGACTTTTCTGACGATGGACGCCTGCATGGCGGCGATCGACCGCCGCGCCTGAAACGGAAGCACAAGCAGCACCCCGGCCGCGCAGGCGGACGGGGTGCGTTCCTTTTTTTGACCGGGAATGAGGTGTATATGCACAAACCCAAAATGACATGGCGCCATATTCTGCGCAAGGCCCTCTCGCTGGTGTTCAGCCGTCTGGTGGTCACCGGGCTGCTGCTGCTCCTGCAGATCGTCTGGCTGTTCCTGCTGTTCTACCGTCTGAGCGATTACGCCGACTGGATCAACGGCGTGGGGCTGGCCTTGAGCTGCATCATGTGTCTGGCGCTGATCCGGCAGGATTCCACCGTGCCGGAGTTCAAGTTGAGTTGGATGATCCTGTTCATGGTCATGCCGGTGCAGGGCGGGCTGCTCTATCTTTTGTGGGGCGACAAGCGCCCCGCGCTGCATCTGCGCCGCTGCCTGGAACGGGCCGAGGCCCAGCTGGCCCCCCTGCGCACCGCGGACCCCGCCGCCCAGGCCGAACTGGAACGCAGGGACCCCCGCGCCGGGGAAACCGCCCGCTATGTGCGGGACTTCGGCCCCGCGCCGGTGTACGGGGGCACGGCGGTGCGCTACTACCCCAGCGGCGAGGCCATGTTCCCCGATATGCTGGAAGCGCTGGAAAGCGCCCGCCGCAGCATCTATGTGGAGAGTTTCATCATCGGCATGGGGGAGATGTGGGGCCGCATCCATGAGATCCTGCGCCGCAAGGCCCGCGAGGGCGTGGACGTGCGGGTGATCTACGACGACGCGGGCTGCCTGAGCCTGCTGCCCCACAACTACGACGAGACCCTGCGGGCCGAGGGGATCAAGGCATTCTCCTTCAACCGCTTTGTGCCGCTGCTGAACCTGGTCATGAACAACCGCGACCACCGCAAGATCATGGTGGTGGACGGCGCGGTGGCCTTTACCGGCGGCGTCAACCTGGCGGACGAGTACATCAACAAGCTGGTGCGCTTCGGCTACTGGAAGGACAGCGGCGTGCGCCTGGAAGGCCCGGCGGCCCGCAGCCTGGCCAACATCTTCCTGACCTTCTGGCGGGCCCACTACCCCAAAGAGGAACTGGACCTGCCCGCCATGCTGCCCGACGTGCCGCCCCGCCCCACCGACTGCCTGGTGCAGCCTTTCGCGGACAGCCCCGTGGACCGGGAGAGCGTGGCCAAGAACGCCTACCTGGACCTGATCGGCCAGGCGCAGAAAGAACTGTTCATCTGCACGCCCTACCTGATCCTGGACAACGACCTGCTCACGGCCCTGCGGCTGGCCGCCAAGCGCGGGGTGGATGTGCGCATCTACACCCCCGGCATCCCGGACAAGCCCACCATCTTCCTGCTGACGCGCAGCTACTTCCCCCACCTGCTGCGCGCGGGGGTCAGGATCTACAGCTTCACCCCGGGGTTCCTGCACGCCAAGACCTGGCTGATCGACGGCAAGGTGGCCGTCGTGGGCACCGTCAACCTCGACTACCGCAGCCTCTACCTGCACTTTGAGTGCGGCGCGCTGCTCTACGGCGGCAGGGTGCTGCAGGATGTCCGCGCCGATCTGGCGGACATCGAAGCCCGGAGCCGCGCCCTCACGCTGGAGGACTGCCGCACCGGCTTTGTGGGCACGATGGTCAGCGCGGCCCTGCGCCTGCTGGCGCCGCTGTGCTGAACCGCCGGAGCTTGCCGGGAAACGCGGCGCAGGCGGGGAAGCCCCCTTCGGGGCTTCCCCGCCGTTTTCTTTTTTTGCGGAAAAAGCGGTAAAAATCCTTTTAACGGGACTGAAAAGGAAAAGTCCCAAAAAAGATATTGACAACTAATGGTTGTTATACTAAGATGGAAGCACCAACAAGGAATCCCAGCGCCGGAGCCATGCACCCTGCAAATCAAGGAGGAACGCGATGACCTATCAGGAAAAGATCGAGTGGCTGCGCCAGTACCGCGCGGCCGTGAACCGGGAACGCCTGCTGGAAGGCGAAATGGAGACCCTGCGCAGCGCCGCCCAGCGTGTGACGGCCTGCCTGGGCGGCATGCCGGGGGCCGGGCAGGACCCCGACCGCCTGCCCAAAGCGGTAGAAAAAATCGAAGAAACGCAGAAAAAACTCGAAGAACAGGTGGGGGATTGCCTGGTGCGCCGCGCCGAGGTGATGCGCGTGGTGGCCGCCGTGGCCGACCCCGCCGTGCAGGAGGTGCTGCGCCGCCGCTATATTCTGGGCGAGAGCTACGCCGACATCGCCGACGCCATGGGCGTGGTGCTGCGCCGGGTCTACCAGATCCACCGCGCCGGGGTGCTGGCCCTGCCGCTGGGCCGCCCGGAGCAAAACGCTTCCTGACGGGGAGAAAAGTTTTCCCGCAAATTCATTGTTTTTAACAACTTAAAGTAGTAATATGGTACCGTTGAAACTCGTGAGAGGGCAAGACCTTTCGCGGGTTTTTTATTTTCCCGGGAAAGGAGGGCGGCGGCATACGGGAACGGGGGCGCGGCCCCGGGGAAACGCCGCGGCAACAGCGCGGGCCCGTCCCGCGCGGAAAGGAGGAACGTTTGCAAAGTTATCTGGAACAAGCCTTCGGCAAAAGCGACGTGACCACGCCGCGGATGCGCGCGGCCCTGCGGGAATGGCTGGACCTGTACTACGGCGCGCCCCGCCCCGGCGAGGACCCCGCCCCGCGGCTGGCCGCGCTGATCGTGGCCAAGCTGTGCCGCACGGTCTTTGCCGAGTACGAGGCACGGCTGGACGCGGACGCCGGGGACTGGCTGCGCCGCAGCCTGGCGGCGCTGGACGCCGCGGGCCGCACCGCCGTGCAGTACGCCCTCATCGGCGGGGAGTGCCTGCTCAAGCCGGTGCCGGCGGAGGGCGCGCTGGATTTTGTGCCCATCCGGCGGGACTGCTACGTGCCGCTGGCCCGGGACGCCCACGGGCGGCTGCTGGCCGTGGGCACCATGGAACAGCACAGCCGGGGCGGCGTGCGCTACGCCCTGCTGGAACGCCGCACCGCCGGGGCGGAAGGGCTGACCATCGAGACGCGGCTGTTTGAACTCAACGGCCAGGCGCTGGGGCGGTGCGTGCCGCTTTCAACCCTGGAAGCCTGCGCCGGCCTGGTGCCCCAGCTTTTCCTGCCCGGCGTGCCGGGGGTGGGGCTGGCGGTGCTGCGCGCCCCCGGCGCCAACTGCGTGGACGGCAGCGCCGACGCGGTCAGCATCTACGCCCCGGCGGCGGGGCTGCTGCACGCCCTGGCCCGCTGCGAGGAACAGCTGAACACCGAGTTCGCCAACGGCGCGTCCCGGGTGTTCGCGTCGGAGGACCTGCTGCGCCCCGACGCCCAGGGCCGCCGCGCCCTGCGGGACGACCTGTTCGTGGGCCTGCCCGACGACCCCGCCAACGTGGGGGTCACGGTCTACAGCCCCGCGCTGCGGGAGCAGAGCTACCTGGCCCGCAAGCAGGACCTGCTGCGGGGGTGCGAAAGCCTGCTGGGCCTGCGCCGGGGCATCCTGAGCGAGACCGAGGCCGAAGCCGAGCCCCGCACCGCCACCGAGGTCAACGCCACGGCGGTGGACTACGACCTGACCATCCGCGACCTGCAGGCCATGTGGGAGGCTGCCGCCCGGGAAGCGCTGGACCTGTGCCGCACGCTGGGCAGCCTGTACGGGCTGGACGGCGGGCAGGCGGCGACGGCGGCGCTGAGCATCGACTGGGGCGACGGCGTGCTCTATGACCGCGCCCGGGTCTGGGCGGAGCAGCGGGCCATGGTGGCCGACGGGCTGCTGCGCCCCGAGCTGGCGCTGGCCTGGTATTTCGGGCTGCCCCACGGCAGCGAGGCCGATCTGCGGCGCATCCGCCGCCAGTTCATGCCGGAAGGAGGTGAACGCCATGAGTGAACCGATCCGCGAAGCGCCGGAACAGCGCCCCGCGCCCTACGCGGCGGGCACCGGCAGCGTGCCGGTGACCCCCGACCGCGCGGCCTTTGACCGCATGGGGTACCGCGAGCGCCTGGCCCTGAAGCGGGAGGACCCCGCGGGGTATGCGGCGCTGCGGGGGCGGTGAACCGCCGGCGGGGCGGCCTGCTGCCCGGACGCGCTGCATCTTCCGTGATGTCCCGCGGCGGGGTACGACCCCGCCCTGCAAACGGACACAAACGGCATTTTGTTTTTCCCTTTCCGGCAGATCGCAGGACCCCCGCCCTCCAACACAAACACAACACACAACAGAAAGGAGCCGCTATGGCAGACATCATCACCAAACTTTCCGATTTGATCGATCCCGAAGTCATGGGCGATATGGTATCGGCCCGCATCCCCAAAAAGCTGCGCGTCGCGCCCTTCGCCAAGATCGACGATACCCTCGTGGGCGTGCCCGGCGATACCATCACCGTGCCCGCCTACACCTACATCGGCGACGCCGCCGACGTGGCCGAAGGCGGCGAGGTCGCCATCGAAAAGATGACCACCTCCACCCGCAAGGCCACCATCAAGAAGGCCATGAAGGGCATCGGCCTCACCGACGAAGCCGTGCTCTCGGGCTACGGCAACCCCGTGGGCGAGGCCAACACCCAGCTGGCCCTGGCCATCGCCGCCAAGATCGACAGCGACTGCATGGACGCCCTGCAGACCGCTACCCTGACCTACGACGGCTCCGCCGCCACCATCAACTACGACGCCATCGTGGACGCCGTGGACCTGTTTGAAGAGGAGATGGGCTGCTCCGACAAGGTGATGTTCGTCCACCCCAAGCAGGTCACCCAGCTGCGCAAGGATCCCGACTTCCTCAGCGCCGACAAATACACCCCCGGCGTCAGCCTGACCGGCGAGATCGGCATGATCGCGGGCTGCCGCCTGGTGCCCAGCAAGAAGGTGCCGCTGGCGACCGGCGTCTACACCTGCCCCATCGTCAAGCTGGAAGCCGACCCCGAGGTGGACGACGAGATCCCGGCCCTGACCATCTACCGCAAGCGCGATGTGAACATCGAGACCGAGCGCAAGCCCAAGACCCGCACCACCGAGATCACCGCCGACGAGTTCTATGTGGCGGTGCTCTCCAACGAAGCCAAGGTGGTGCTGGCCAAGTTCAAGGAAAAGTAAGGAGGGCCGCCCATGCCCGATTACACCTTTTACCGGGAGGTCTACCTGGGGGAAGACATCCCCGAGGCGGACTTTGCCCGGATGATCCGCCGCGCCGGGGCCGAACTGGACCGCATGCGCGCGGTGTATGCGGTGGCGCCGCGCCCGGGGCTGGAGGAGCAGACCGCCTGGGACATGGCGGCCTGCGCCGTGGCCGACGCGGTCTATGAGTTCGCCCAGGAGGACGAGGTCCGGGGCCTGACCGGCGTGACGGTGGGCAGCGTCAGCGAAAGTTACGCCGCCCCGCCGGAACTGTGCGCCACCACCCTGGCGCTGCGGGCCGCCCATTACCGGCACGAAGCCGGGTATTACCTGCAGATCGGGCGGTGGCTGCCCCATGCGTAAGAGCCGCCTGTTTTGCCAAACGGTGACGCTGTACCACGGCGACGGCGCGGCCCGGCGGGTTAAGCGCACCGTGCTGCACGGGGTGTACTGGCAGCACGGCCGCCGCCGCACCCCCGCGGCCGACGGCACCGCCGAGGGGGCCGTCCTGCTGCTGGTGGTGCCGGAAACGTCCGCCCGCTACGGGAGCGGCTACACGCTGGAGCCCGGCGACCGCCTGTACCCCGGGGAAGGGCCGGAACTGGACTGGGACGGCTGGCCCGCCTTTGTGCCGGGGGCCGACCCGCGGGTGGCGGTGGTGCAGTATGTGCTGCCCATGGAACGCGGCGGCGTGCTGCACCATGTGGAGGCGGGCGCCTGGTGGACCGGCAGCGGCACCGGGGCGCACAGCCTGACGAATTGAACGCGGCCTGGGACGGGAAGGGAGGGACCCCATGAACGAAAACGCGCTGGCAGAACTGCTGGCATTTCTTTCCGGCGCGCCCGCGCTGGCGGGCGTGGCCCTGCGGGCCGAGGACGCCGGCCCTGCGCCGGACACCGGCGGCCTGTGGCCCCGGGGCGTGCGGGTGCTGCAGCGGCGGGAGGATGTGGCGGGCGGCGTGACGCTGCGCTGCCGCGCCGAGTTCCTGCTGCGGCTCTGCCTGCCGCTGCCGCCCGGCGACGGCGTACAGGCGGCCCGCAACGCCGGACGGCTGCTGGCCCTGCAGGCGTGGGTGGCCGCCGAGAGCGCCGCCTGCCGCGCCCCGGTTTTCGGCACCGGCCTGCCGCAGAGCGAAAGCCTGCGGGCCGAAGACGGGCGGCTGGAACGCGCCGACACGGGCGGCACCGCCCGTTACAGCCTGACGCTGCGGGCCGAATACGAATGGACGCCGCAGCCCTGACGGGCGCATGTCCGCCGCCGGCAACGATTTTTGAACCTTTTTCGACAGTCCGCGGCGGGGGCGCAGGCCCCTGCCTTATAAAAAGGAGGAAAAACTGCATGAAGATCCAACGCAAATATATGGCCCACTACCTCAACGCGGGTTTTGCCGCGGAGGAGGCGGCCTACGTCCGCCTGGGCCGCGACCTGGAGGAATACGCCCCCGAGCTCAACGCCAATGTGGAGAAAAAGACCAACATCCTGGGCCAGACCTCGGTGGTCATCGACAGCTACGAAAAACAGGGCGAGGTGGCCCCCTTCTACGCCGAGGAGGGCGACCCGCTGTTTGAAAAGCTGCAGGCTATCCTGGACGGCGACCTGGTGCTGGACGAACTCAAGACCGACATCGTGGAGGTCAAGCTCTGGGATGAGAACGAGGGCGCTTACCCCGCCGTCAGGGAGGAATGCTACGTGGAGATCGTCAGCTACGGCGGCGACACCACCGGCTACCAGATCCCCTTCAACGTGCACTACACCGGCGTCAAGACCAAAGGCACCTTCGCGCCGGATACCTGCACCTTCACCCCGGCGTCCTGACCGGCGGGAAAGGAGGCAGAACTGTGCGGCAACTGAACATTGACACCGGCGTGGAGGAATTCTGCGTCAACGGGCGGGGCGTGCTGCGTTTCAACCCCGCGGACCCCAACCTCTACCACCGCTTTTTTGACGCGGGCCGCGAACTGGAAGCCCTGGACAAAGAACTGGACCGCCGCGCCGCCAAACTGCCCGACGGCCCCGAAGGGGCCGAGGCCGGGCTGGCCCTGCTGGCCGACTACGACGGGCGCATCAAGGCCCTGCTGGGCGGTGTGTTCGGGCCGGAAAACGACTTTGACGCGGCGCTGGGCGGCGTGAACCTGGCCGGGGTGGCGGCCAACGGCAAACGGGTGGTGCAGAACCTGCTGGAAGCGCTGGCGCCCATTCTGCAGCAGGGGGCGCAGCGCCACCTGGAAGCCCGCGCCGAAGCCGCCGAGGCGGAGGCCGCGGCGGCCCGGGCCGCCCGGGGCGCCGAATGACCGGGGCCTGGGGCCTGCCCACCCGGGCGGAGATCGAGGACCGGGTGTACGAGATCCGCACCGATTACCGGGACATCCTGGAAGTGCTGCGCTGGCTGGACGGCGGCGCCGCGCCGGAACTGGACCGGGGCGAACGGTGGTATGTGGCCATGCGGCTGTTTTACCCGGATTTTGCCGCCATGCCCCGGCAGGACTGGCCGGAAGCCACGCGCTTCCTGGCGGAGTTCCTGGCGGCGGGCCGCCCGGGGTCCGGCAGCCCCGGCCCCCGGCTGATGGACTGGCAGCAGGACGCGCCGCTGATCGCCGCGGGGGTGAGCCGGGCCGCCGGACAGGATGTGCGGGCGCTGCCCTACCTGCACTGGTGGAGCTTCCTGGGCTGGTTCGACGCCATCGGCGAGGGGGCCTTCGCCACGGTGGTGGGCATCCGGGACAAGCTGCGCCGCGGCAAAAAACTGGAACCCTGGGAACTGGAATTTTACCGCAGCCACCGGGCCGCCGTGGACCTGCGCCCGGACGCCGGCGGCGACGAGGAGAAGCAGCGGCTTCTGGCCCTGCTGGACGCGCGCCGCCCGGGAGAGGCGGCTGTGATAGGATCGGGAGAAAGGAGGAGTGCTTATGGCACAGGAGATCGTGCTGGAAACGGGCGGCGGGCTGAGGGCTGACGGCAGCATGGAACGCTCGCTGCAGGCCATGGCCGCCGCGCTGCAGGACCTGGGCGACGCAGGGGCCCAGGCCCGCAAGGTGCTGGACGACCTGCGCAAAAGCCTGCGCTCCGCCGCCGCCCAGGGCGCCAGGGCAGCCCGCAGCCTGGCAAAATTTGACGAGATCCAGCGCCTGGCCGCGCCCGAAACCGCCAAAACCGGCGGCGGCAGCAAAGGCGGCAGCAAAGGCGGCGGCAAAGGCAGCGGCAAAGGCAGCGGCGGCAAAAAGGGCGCGGCGCAGGACGCCGAAGCGCGGGTCAGCCTGTGGCGGCAGGCGCTGGACGCGCTGCGCGGGCTGTGGGCGCAGTTCTGGGCCTACCTGCAGCGGTACTACGCCCCGGCCATCGCCGCCTGGCAGGCAGCCTGGGCGCAGATGCGGGCGGCGGCCGCCGCCGTATGGGAACCGCTGCGCACGGCGGCGCTGGCCTTGTGGCAGGGCACGCTGGCCCCGCTGGCCCAATACCTGGCGACGGTGTTCCTGCCGGGTGTGGTCAACAGCTTGTCCCAGGCGTTCGCACCCATCGTGGGCGGCGCGGTGCAGACGGCGCTGGCCGTGCTGGGCAATACCTTCCAGTGGCTCTGCGGGCTGGTGGACAGCGCCGTGACCACCGTGGTGCAGCCCGCGCTGGCGCTGCTGCTCACGGTCTGGCAGGGGCTGATGGCGGGCATCCAAAGCGCCTGGGGCGCCTACGGCCAGCCCCTGCTGGACGGCGTGGCGCTGGCCTTCCAGAACCTGACCGCCCTGCTCACCGCGCTGTGGAACGGGACCGTGCAGCCGGTGCTGGCGGGGCTTATCGCCCAACTGGGGGCGCTGTGGTCCGGCTGCCTGGAACCTTTGTGGCAGCAGCTGACGCTGGCCCTGGGCGCTGTGGCGAACCTGGTGCTGGCGCTGTGGAACAACGCCCTGGCGCCGCTGGCCTCCTGGCTGGCGGCTACCTTCGGCCCGGTGTTCAGCCAGGTGTTCCTGGCCGTGAGCGGGGCGGTGACCACGGCGGCAGGCATCGCCGGCGGTGCCGTCGCCGCCGTGCTGGCGGTGCTGCGCGGCCTGGCGGACTTTGTCACCGGCGTATTGCAGCAGGACTGGACCGCCGCCTGGAACGCCATCGCCGGGACCGTGCGCGCCGTGTGGCAGACCATCACCGCCACGGTGGAAAACGCCGTCCACGGCATCCTGGGCGTCGTGCAAAACCTGGCCGGGGCCGTCGGGTCGCTCATCAACGGCATCCTGTCGGGGCTGTCGGGCGTCGGGCAGGCGGCATCGGGGGCCATCGCCTCGGCAGGGCAGTGGCTGGCGGGCCGCAGCGCCGCCCCGGCGCTGGCCTATGCGCAGGCGGCGCCCATCCCGGCGCTGGCCCGTGGCGCGGTCATCCCGCCCAACCGGGAATTTTTGGCCGTGCTGGGCGACCAGAGCCACGGCACCAACGTGGAAGCGCCGCTGGCTACCATCCAGCAGGCGGTGGCCGCCGTCATGCAGGACTACCAGGACGGCAACCTGGCCGCGCTGGAACAGGTCGTGGCCGTGCTGCGGCAGATCCTGGAGGCCGTGTACGGCATCCACATCGGGGACGACGTGATCGGCCAGGCGGCGGCCCGCTACACCAACCGGCAGGCGATCATCACGGGGAGGGCTTGAAATGGCAAGAGCAAAAACCGACTGCTACCAGATCGACGGCCAGCCCATGCTGGCCCCGGACGCCGGGGCGGGCTTCTCCTTTTCCGACCTGGACGCCAGCGATTCGGGCCGCACCGAGGACGGCGTGATGCACCGCGTCATGGTGCGCCAGGGCGTGGGCACCTGGGGGTTCGAGTACGCCCACCTGACCGACGCGGAACTGGCTTATATGGAAAGCCTGTTTGCAGGCAAGGCGGAGTTCACCTTCACGCACCCGAAATTCGGGGACAGCGGCGCCGCCGAGACCTGCACCGCCTACCGCTCCCAGTGCAGCGCCGCCTGGAAGAGCAAGGTCACCGGCGAGTGGCGCAACTACAAATTCAACATCATTCAGTGTTAAGGGGGTGGACCGATGTTCCTGCACAAGATCACGCTGCCGGACGGCGCCACGCTGGACAGCGGCGCCATCCGCAGCGTACAACTCACCGGGCAGGTCAACGACCAGACCGACCTCTGCCCCGGCGCTGCCTGCGCGGCCTGCGCAGAGATCGAACTGTGGGCGCCGGAAAACAGCCGGAGCATCACACAGGGGGCGGAGTTCACGCTGGCGCGCGTCGACGCGGAGAGCGGCGCGCAGACGCCGGTGGGCGTGTTCCTGGCCGAAAAACCGCAGAAAAAGAGCGCCAACGTCATCCGGGTGACGGCCTACGACCGCATGACGCTGCTGGACAAAGACCTTTCGCCCTGGCTGCGGGACCAGCAGGGCAGCTTCCCGATGCCCCTGGGGGCGCTGGTGGAAGCGGTCTGCGCGCAATGCGGCGTGGAACTGCTGCCGGGGAACCTGGAAGCACAGGCCAATACGTCGTACAGCGTCCTGCCGTTTTACGCGGACGGCATGACCGGGCGGCAGATCGTCCAGTGGGCTGCGCAGGCCATGTGCCGCTTTGCGCGCATGACCCCCGCGGGGCAGCTGGAATTCGCGTGGTACGCCCCTGCGGGGACCGGCATCGGGCCCGCAGGGTACTTTGCGGACGGCCTGACCTATGAGGACTACCAGACCGCGCCCATCGACAAAGTACAGATCCGCCAGAGCGCGGAGGACGTCGGCGTGCTCTACCCGCCCGACGAGACCGCCGCCAACGCGCTGGTGCTGGAAGGCAACCTGCTGCTGACGTCCCAGACCGCCGACGCGCTGCGCCCGGTGGCGCAGGCCATTTATGAGATCATGAAAGACATCCGGTATACGCCCCTGACGGTGAGCGTCCCGCTGGATGCCGATTCCCCCGCGCCGGGCGAGATCGTCACGGTGGAGGACGCCTACGGCCGCCGGATGCAGGCATATATCATGCGGCGGACCATCTCCGGCCAGAAAGTCACGCTGGAGAGCACCGGCCACGCACGGCGGGACGGCGCCTCGGCGGTCAATACCCGGAGATGGCAGAACCTCCAGGGCAAAATGCTGGAGATCCAGGCCGATGTGGACGGGCTGAACATCAGGGCGTCCCAGCTGGATGGAAATTATTCGCAGCTTCAGCAGACGGTGGACAGCATCGATCTGGAAGTGTCAGCAGGAGCGGACATGGATGTTTCGGATGGGGCCGCGTGGACGGATTTTTCCGTGAACACAGTGGTCGCCGGGGATATGCTGACCATAACGGCATCCTCAAATAATGAGTACGGGTCGATCTTCATCCCGGAAAAGAACCTTTCCCGGATTCGAGCAAAAGAAGTTACCTACACCTTCGAGTACAAAGTCGAATCTACGGTCGGGGGAAGTACGTGCGGTGTGATTGTCTGGTACGATTACGCAAATAAGAGTGACGGCGGAAGCTACGCCCTGTACCTCACTTCAGGGGACGATGTAGCACCTACAGATTGGATTCCTGCCACTTATAAGATTGCATTGGAAGAAGATGACATAAACAAGTTGCAATTCCAGGCAATTATTTACAGCGGCGGTCACGGGGCGTTCTCTGTGCGGAACGTCAAGGCAACGATACGCACAGAAGCCGGGAGCAGCATTTCGCTGACAAGGGATGGAATCGTTATTGGAACGGCCCCGAATGTGGTGCAAATCGACGGTGCACGGGACGCGTTCGCGCAGAGCGACCACAGCGTTACCATCAACAGCGGCACCATCACCTTTGCCGCCAACACGCTGGTGGTGGACAGCGAAAACTTCAAACTGACATCGGACGGAAGTGTGACCATCACCGGCACTTTCCACACGTCCGATGGGACTTCCCGTGTGGATGTGCAGGACGGGCTGATTCGCGTGTGGCGGAAAATCAACGATAACACCTGGAGAGAGGCCGCCACCCTGGCGTCCTCCGGCAACAACGCAGCCATCGGCAACCTGTACCTGCTGGGGCCGGGGGCCACCGGCGGCCAGGTTTGGAATCTGACAGCTTTTTCCGGCTATGCCGGGGGCGAATTCGCTATCTACAACGCCAAACAGGAAGCCAAGTTCCAGGTCTACATCAACGGCAATGGTGACGCCGAGGTCTGGGTCAACGGCGTCAAACGATTTTGAACAGGGGGGAACATCCATGAATGATAACGAAAAAGTGGCGGCGCTGCAGGAGCAGCTGCTGCAGGACGTCAACGCAGCCGCCCTGCCGCTGGCCGTCAAGGCCATGGCGCTGGAGAACCTGCTGCTGCGGGTCCGGCTGGCAATGGACGCGGCGAAGGCCCCGGCGGAGGAACCGTCTGCCGCGCAGGAGGGCGCCGCCCATGACGCATGAGCGCGGAACAGGAGGGAGCAACATGACCCGGACAGGGATCTTCAAGGGCCGCGTGCAGATCCCCTACGCCTACGGGCGCTATGGCTGGACGCGCGGCGGCGGCAAGACCTGGCACGGCGGCATCGACCTGGTGGGGCTGGACGATCCCACCATCTGCATGCCGTACTACACCGCCGCAGACGGCGCGCAAAAGGCCATCCGGGGCACCGTGACCCGGGCGCGGAAAGTGGACAGGAGCACCGGCGACCCCACCTGGGAGTGGGGCTGGTACGTCTGCGTGCAGCTGGACGCCGCCCAGACGCCGGACGCGGTGAACTTTTTGTACTTCTGCCACTGCGAGCGCCTGCTGGTGCAGGCGGGCCAGCGCGTGCAGAGCGGCGACGCGCTGGCGATCATGGGCAATTCGGGCAACGCGGCGCTCAACGACCCGCCCTATAAGCACTGCCACCTGGAAGCGCGCGCCACGGCCACCGGCACGGGGCTGGATCCCACGGCCTATGCGGGCGTGCCCAACGCGGCGGGCACCTACGGCAGCGCGGAGGAGGAACAGCCCGGTTCCGTATCTGAGTTGCGCAGTATCCAGCTGGTGACCGTGGGGCCTTTGAGCGCGGGCGAGGCGGCCAGGGTGGCGGCCCTGGCGGGATCGCTGCGGCTTGGGGCGGATCGCTACAGCATGCTGCAGGTGGACGCCGCCCATTTTGCGGCGGCTATGACCGTGAGCAACGGCGACGCCATGCGGGTCGTGCAGCTGGCAGAAAAAGAGGGCTGGGACAAGCGCAAGCTGTATCACAGCCGGTTTGTGGGGTGATGTCCATGGAATGGGACGTGGTGGGGGTGCTGGTCACCCTGGCAGGGCTGGCGGCCGCCGTGGGCGGGCCGGTGCTCAAGCTGAACGGCAGCATCACCCGGCTGACCACGCTGCTGCAGGCCATCGAGCACCGGCTGGACGAGGTGGAGCGGGAGACGCGGGACCAGCGCGCCCACGCCGCCGAGAGCCACCGGCGCATCTGGGCCCACAGCGACGGGCAGGACGAGCGGCTGGAGGACCATGAAAAGCGCATCACGCTGCTGGAACGGCAGCGCACGGAATGAAAAGGGGGAAAACCATGGACAAGAAGAAAATCTGTATGTGGCTGCACGCCGCAGGCGTCCGCGCAATCAAGACGGTGGCGCAGACCGCGGTGGCCACCATCGGCACGGCGGCGGCGCTGGGCCAGGTGGACTGGCGGCTGGTGGCCAGCGCCTCGGTACTGGCGGGCGTGCTCAGCCTGCTGACGAGTGTGGCCGGCCTGCCGGAGCTGCCCGACGCGGACGGCGACGGCATCCCCGACAGCGCGGAGCGGACGGCATAAAAAGCGGGGGAACGGCGCGCGGCGGGCGCAAAAAAAGGCGGGGGAAACCGGAAATTGCGTGATCCGTGCTGGACGCAACCGCCCAAAACCGCTATACTGGCAGGCAAAAGGAGGTTTTACCATGAGCATGAATCTGCACACCATAGCCGCCGCGGTGGTCGTCCTGCTGTATTTTGCGGGGATGGCGTTCGCGGTCTACTTTGTTTCGCTGGTGGTGCGTGCGCTGCGTAAATACATCCGCACCCAGGACGTGCGGGAAGAAAAGGCGGAAGTACGCAAAACGCTGGCGGAACTTTTAAAGGAAAACCGCATCCGCTGCAAGATGACCCAGGAATTCGTGGCGGAAACCATCGGCGTGAGCCGCCAGGCGGTCTCCCGCTGGGAGACCGGCGCCGCCGACCCCAGCACGTCCAACCTGATCGCCCTGGCAAAACTCTACGGCGTGTCGGCGGAGGAACTGCTGCGCCGGGCGGCCGCCCGGGGCTGCCCGGACGGGGAGGTGGACGCCGGATGACCGCTTCCTCCGCCCGGGTCCCGGCCCGCCGCTGGCAGGTGCTGGACGGCACCGCCCTCAAACTGCTGGCCATGGCGCTGATGACGGCCGACCACATCCACCAGATGTTCGCGCCGGCCGGCGCGCCGCTGTGGCTCACCATCCTGGGGCGGCCGGTGTTCCCGCTGTTCCTGTTCGCCGCGGCGGAAGGGTTCCACTATACCCGCAGCCGCAGGCGCTACCTGCTGCGGCTGCTGCTGGCCAGCTGGGGCATGACGCTGCTCACCACGGTGTTGCAGCAGGCCGTGCCCGAACCCGGCGTTGTGCTGATGAACAATGCGTTCAGCACCTTCTTTGTCACGGGCGTGTATATCCAGAGCTGGGACTGGCTGACCGCCGGCCTGCGGGCGCGGCGCTCCGGGCTGGTGCGGCGGCCCGGACTGGTGCTGCGGGGTCTGCTGGCCGCGCTGCTCCCGCTGGCGGGGATGCTCCCGGCCCTGGCGGCGGGGGTGCTCTCTTTCCGGGAGGACGTGCCGCTGGCCGTGCTGCGGGGGCTGGCGTTCCTCTCGCTGCTGCTGCCCAACCCGCTGCTGATCGAGGGCGGCCCGGCCCTGGCGGCGCTGGGGGTGCTGTTTTACATCTTCCGCAAAAACCGGGCGGCCCAGGTGGCGGCGCTGGGGGCGCTGACGGCCCTGGTATGGCTGCGGCGCCCCGGCGACATCCAGTGCTGGATGGCCGCTGCGGCGCTGCCCATACTGCTCTACAACGGCAGGCCGGGCCGCGGTTGGAAACCGCTGTTCTACCTGTACTACCCCGCCCACATCGCGGCGCTCTACCTGGCCGCCGCCCTGCTCTGAAGCGGCGCGGAACTTTTTCGCAAAAAAGTGCTTGACATTTGGGCGCAGGCGTAGTATTATACTAACTGCACTTGCGCCGGTAGCTCAGCTGGATAGAGTGTCTGACTACGAATCAGAAGGTCGGGAGTTCGAGTCTCTTCCGGCGCACCATGCACCGCACCGGGGCAGAGATGCCTCGGTGCATTTTTGTTTGTATCGCTTTTTTCAAAGCGCACAAACGGCGGCAACCATCGTTGCGAGGGCGGTCACTGCCGTTAATCCGATCTGAAAATCAGAAAAAAGCGTATTTCTATAGTGTTCCTGGCAGCGGGTGTTCTCCCGCTTTCCCCCGACCCAGCATCCCGGCTGGGAGGTTTCTGCCTATGAGGGTTGTACTTGATGGCGGGGTCTGTTGCATCCCAGCGGCCTTTGAGGCCGACCACAGTACAAAAGAAGTAAATACTTCCACAGGAACAACATATTCGATTTTCAAGGTACAACGACAAAAACCCCCAACCATTTCACAACGGTGGGGGTCTGGTGTACCTTGACAAAGGTCAAACTGTATTGTACACTGTTTAGGCGATAAACCAAACGGAAATTGGTTTATAACCATACAGATATGCAACACAGATTGTATTGCTTAGTACCACGTTACCCCACAACGCTGCTGCATTTTTAGCCTTGTGGTTACTGGTTGCCAGATTTGAACGGTGGCTTCCAGAGTGGAGTTCTTATCAGAACTATTATAAGCAGATTCGAAAGGGAAGTCAAGCAACTTAATGTGCTTGACTTTCTTTTTTGTTGTATCTATTGTTATATGTATACACTACTATTATATACATGATATATACGATTTATAATATTATAAAATAATTCGGAGTAGATATAAATAGTGTGGTAGAAAACGATCTAAGTAAGTTAAAACAACACTGTATGATGAGGGAAAATCCATGAGTTCATTACGGGATATATTGAAATATTATGGGCAAAACCAGTGGATGTTAGGAATGCTGGTGCTTTGCTGTGTTGCGGTCTTGTTTTGGACTTGGAAAACGCGCACCTCTGGAATGGTGCGCATGTGTGCAATATTGGTTCTGCCGTCCACGTTGTTGCTTGTGTTGTTACTGAATCCGGTTTCGACTCATTTCGCAGTTGCTTTGTTCCATGATACGCAGGTGCAGCGCTTTCTGTGGATTGTGCCGATGACTTTGATAATAGCTATATGCATTGTGCTGGTGTTAAGCCGGTTGCGCAAGGGGTATATGCGGGCGGCAGTGTTTACGCTGGTGTGTTGTGCGGTATTGTTTTACGCAAACGGTTTTACCCGGTTGCGGACTACATGGCAAGCCTATACAGACAATTGGTATAAAGTGCCACAGGTGGTAGTGGAACTGTGCGACGATATTCTGCAGGATGACTGTGAGAGGAAGACGGCCGTTTTTCCGTCCCCATTGAATTTGTGGGTGCGGCAATATACCGGGGAAATTCAGCTGCCGTTTGCTTGGAATACCAAGGAAGACACTCCGGAAGCAGAAGCGTTATATGATTTATACGGAGAAGTGGGAACGGATCCCGTGAACCTTGATGAGCTGGCAAGACTGGCAAAAGAAGGGGGGTATACCTATATTGTGCTGGCAGAGCAGGGAGATTATATCGGAGATTTGGTAGAGAACGGATATAAGGAAATTTCTCGTGTGCATATGTACCCGGAGCGGGGAGATTCTGCCTATTACCAGGCATATATTTTGTACCGGCGGGAGTGAAGTAAAAACAATGATTACAACAATACGCGGTGCAGGGATGCTGATTCTCTGCTTGTTGATACTCCCTTTGGGGATGGGATTGGCACTGTGTCGGGCTCGGAAGCTGACATTGGTTTACTTTGGAGGACTGATGGCAAGCTGGACGGTTTTTGAATTGCTGGCTATGATATTTCACACCATGCTGTGGAGCTTGCGAGTCATGGCAGGCATCTGGATGGGAATTTGTGTGGTTGTTGCGATGGCGGGATATCTTCGTGGCGGCCAACAGATTTTCCAAACGCGGTGGGGCGAGCATAAACCCTGGAACACGGTCCAAAAAATCCTTCTGGTGCTGGTAGGAGCGTTTGTGGTATTGCAGACTGTGAACACAGTGTTTGGTACCTATTACGGCAACTGGGACGATGAAACCTACTGTGCGGTGGCGGTGACATCCTGGTATACGGATACCGTGTACAGATGTTCCACAACCGCCGGCACACTGCTTGCGCCGTTTCATAATGTGAAATACGTGTTGGCCAGCTGGCCTGTTTACAGTGCGGCGCTGGCGATCCTGGGCGGATTGCACCCGGCTGTGGTCTATCGTACACTGCTGCCCCTGCTGGAAATCCCGGCATTCTGGTGGATCGGCGGAGCCATTCTGACGATGTTTTTCCGAAAGGACCGAACCCGCACCTTGATGTCATTGCTGCTGTTCCAGTTGCTGTTTCTGGTGGCAGCGGAAAAAATGACCGGGACTGGTATCGAATGGTGGATGGTGGTCAACTGCTGGACAGGCAAGTCGGTAGGGGGCGGCATGGTTGTGCCATTGATCCTGTGGATGATGATGGAATTGTATGATACCCCGGGTGCTGCCCAACGATTGACTTTGTGGAAAATTTTGTTTTTGGCTTCCTGTGCTGCCTGCTTTGTTTCCGCTTCGCTGTTCTTTGTGGTGCCGGTACAGCTCGCGCTGTGGGGGGCAGTATATCTGCTTTTTACCCGGCGGTACCGGGAAACGGCAGGCATCTGCCTTTGTTTGCTGCCGCCGTCGATTTGTGCAGTCTTGACGCTTTTCTGAGCGAAAGGCACTGTTTCCCCCTTGATTGAAAAGAATAAGAAAATATGATATACTAAAAAGCACTATATTTTTATAAAAATATCCGTATTGCTGCGGTAATGGTATGAAATTGCAGCAGCAATTTAAGATAAAAGAGGAAGAACTATGCTTCATATCAGGCAGAAACAGGCTCTGCAGCTATTTTTTGTGCAGTTTGTTCTGGTTGTCCTCAACACAGCAGTCTTTGCAATGGTGTGGTATCTTTATTTTGCCGACCGGCTGGATAAACCCTTCTATGCCAAGGGCGATTACGCCGTCATTCTGCTGTTTGTGGTGGTATACAGCCTGCTGGCACGGCTGTACGGCGGGTTCGCCCTGACGATCAGCCGTATCACGGAACTGATTTATTCCCAGGGGGTCGCACTGCTGATCTCCTACGGAATTATGTATATCGTCACCGGGTTGCTCATGCGCGTGTGGCCCAACCCGGTGCCGCTGCTGCTGGCCTGGGCGGTCAGCTGCTTCTTCGCCTTTCTGTGGGCGCGCCCGGCCAACAAGGCAACCAACCGTATCTGCCCGCCGACAAGAACCATCCTGATCTACCTCAACGAGGAAGCGCACAAAAACGGCAAGGCCATCATCCGCAGCCTGAGCTGGCGCTTTGACCTGGAACAGGAGATCTGCGCGTCCACACCCACGCAGGAAATCTGCGAAACCATCCGGGAAAGCGGCGTGGATACCGTCATGCTCTGCGGCATTGCCTCCAGCCAGCGCAACGATATTCTCAAATTCTGCATCATGAACGATATCCGCTGCATGGTGCGCCCCAACATCGGGGATTTTGTGATGAACAGCGCCCCCATCCTGCAGATGGACAACCTGCCGGTCATGATGTGCCAGCGGGCAACGCCCAGCGTGGTCTACGCTGCCGGCAAACGGCTGGCCGATCTGCTGCTGGGCCTGGTGGGGCTGGTTATCGCCAGCCCGTTCATGCTGGTTGCGGCGCTGGCCATCAAGCTGTATGACGGCGGGCCGGTGCTCTTCCGCCAGACGCGGCTGACCAAGGACGGCCGGAAATTTGAGATCCTCAAATTCCGCAGCATGCGGGTGGACGCCGAAAAGGACGGCGTGGCCCGGCTGGCTGCCAAGGCGGACGACCGCATTACCCCGGTGGGCAAGGTCATCCGCGCCTGCCGCATCGACGAACTTCCCCAGATCATCAACATCCTGCGGGGCGATATGTCGCTGGTGGGGCCGCGCCCCGAACGCCCCGAGATCGCGGCCCAGTACGAGGAACACATCCCGGAATTCGCCCTGCGTCTGCAGGTGAAAGCCGGGCTGACCGGCTATGCCCAGGTGTACGGCAAATACAACACCGCGCCCTATGACAAGCTGCAGATGGACCTGATGTATATTGCCCAGCAGAGCTTTGTCACCGATCTGAAAATCATCTTTGCCACGATCAAGATCCTCTTTGTGCCCGAAAGCACCGAGGGCGTGGACCAGGGACAGACCACTGCGATCAGTGAGCCGGAACAGACAGGAGTACAGTGATGGCAAAGGCAGGGGCGGCACAGCCGCAGAAAACCATTTGGATCATCAACAACTACGCCTCCCATCTGGAGACCCGCCACCGGGAACTGGCCGAGGGCTTTGCGGCCAACGGCTACGCCACGGTGGTCATTACCTCGGGGTTCCATCATGGCCGCCGGTGCTATCTTTATGAGGAGCCGGTGACCTGCGTGCAGCGCAGCCCCGGCGTTACCTTTGTGTACCTGAAATCCCGGCCGCCCTATCCCACCAACGGCGGCAAACGGGTGCTGAATATGCTGGATTTCTGCCGCATGGCGCGCCGGTACGCCGGGGCCATCGCCAAAAAGACCGGTGCACCGCAGTACATCATCGCCTCCTCGGCGCCGCCTTTCGTGTGGGAGGCCGGCTATGCCCTGGCCCGCCGGTTCGGGGCGCGGTTCATCGCGGAGTTCCGGGATATCTGGCCGCTGTCACTGGTGGAGATCCAGCATGTGTCCCCCCGCCATCCGTTGGTGGTGCTGCTGGCGCAGATTGAAAAGCGGGCCTATCGCCGGGCCGATGCCATTGTTTCCACCATGCCCTACGCCTGGCGGCATGTGCAGCAGGTGGCGCCCGTTCCCCGGGAAAAGATCCACTGGATTCCCAACGGCATCAACACCGCCCGCGCCGACGCCGAGCTGGCCGCCGACACCCCGCTGCCCCGGGACCTGGCGGATTTTCTGGCCGCCCACTGGTGTGGCATCTATACCGGCAGCATCGTGAAGAGCGAGTGCCTGGATTTCCTGCTGGAAGTGTGGGAACGGCTGCGGGACACCGATATCTATTTCGCCATTGTGGGCGACGGCCATGAGACGGAGGCCGTCCGCCGGATGATCGCGAAAAAAAAACTGGATCATGTGCGGATGTTCCCGGCCATCGACAGCAGCCTGGTGGCCAAGGCGCTGGACGGAGCCCGGTGCTGCGTGGCGGCCTGCCGGGATGCCGGCATCGCCCGCTTCGGGCTGAGCATGTACAAACTCAACAACTACCTGTATTCCGGCGTGCCCACAGTGTTTGCCTGTGATGCCGAAAACGTGGTGCAGCAGGCCGGGCAGTTTGCCATTTCCTACGGGGATGCGGCGCTGTTTGCCCGGACCATCCTGCAGGTGCGGGCGCTCACCGAGGAAAAGCGCGCCGAGCTGGCCCGGCAGGGCAAGGCGGTGATCCGGCAGGAGTATGATTACCCCATGCTGGCCAAACGATATCTGACAATCATGGAAGGATGTGCCGACTGATATGCGCAAAGTGCTGATTCTGGCCCCTCACACCGATGACGGTGAACTGGGCTGCGGGGCAACCATCTCCAAACTGATCCGCCAGGGCGCCCAGGTCTACTATGTGGCCTTCTCCTCCTGCGTGGACTCTCTGCCCGCAGGCGCCGCCCCCGATACCCTGATCCGGGAAATGCACCGTGCCACGACGGCGCTGGGAATTCCCGAAGAAAATACCCGGGTGCTGGATTTCCAGGTCCGCCATTTTGAGGACCACCGCCAGGATGTGCTGGAAAGCATGGTGAAGCTGAACCGGGAGATCAATCCCGATATCGTCTTTTCGCCGTCGGTCCACGACGTGCACCAGGACCACGCCACCATCGCCAACGAATGCCTGCGCTGCTTCAAGAAAAAGACCATCTACCAGTATGAAGCGCCCTGGAACAACTTTACCTTCGACAACCAGGTGTTCTGCTGCGTTACCGAGGAAGACGTGGAAAACAAGATCCGCGCCATCCAGTGCTATGACTCACAGGAGGGACGGGATTATGTCCATCCCGATTTCCTGCGCGGGCTGCTTATCACCCACGGCGTACAGATCGGTCGCCGCTATGCAGAAGTCTTTGAGGTGCCCCGCCTGATTTTCAACGAAGGAGAATCGCTATGATCGTAGGCATTCACCAGCCCCATTATTTCCCCTGGATGGGCTACTATGACAAGATGGCCAAATCCGATACCTTTATCCTGATGGACGACGTCCAGCTGGAAAAAGGGTCCCTAATGTACCGCAACCGCATTCTGACCGCCACCGGCAAGGTGGAATACCTCACCATCTCGGGGGACAAGCACGGTTATCTGGACAAGAAATACTGGCAACTCCAGAGCACCAACAACGACGTCTGGCTGACAAAGCACAAAAACGCCCTGCGGGCGGCCTACGGCAAGTCCCCCTGGTTCGACGAGGTGTGGAGCCGCATCGAGGATCTGTTCGTCAACGATGAATCCACCATCTGCGCCTACGCCGCGCGCAGTGTGTTACGGGTGAAGGAACTGCTGGAGATTCCCACCCGCATTGTCTACCAGCATGATCTGACTACCGACGCTGAAGCGCACAAAAACAATCTGGTCATTGCTTTGTGCCAGGCCGTGGGCGGGGACCGGTATCTGTCTGGCAACGGTGCCCGCAAATATACCGACGAGGACTCCTTTGCCGCCGCCGGGCTGCAGATCCGCTACCAGCAGTTTACCCAGCCTGCCTATCCCCAGGCCCATGCGGCGGAGTTCGTGCCCGGTATCTCGATGCTGGATATGCTTTTCAACTGCGGCATCGAGGAAACCAAACGTATTTTCTGGGAAACCTGCCGTTCTGTACAGGAATTTTCAGAGAGGGGATAATCGTCATGAAAGTATGCCATATGACCAGCGCCCATGATAGCACCGACGTGCGCATCTTTCGCAAGGAATGTGTTTCTCTGGCGGCGGCAGGATATGATACTTATTTGATTGCTCAGGGGGAAAGCCGGGAAGATCGCGGTGTACATGTGGTGGGGGTGGGCCCGGCCCCGAAGGGAAGGCTGCAGCGGATGACCACCTTTGCCCGCACTGTCTACCGCCGCGCTCTAGAACTGGACGCAGACCTTTACCACATCCATGACCCGGAGTTGCTACCCTATGCCTGTAAACTCAAGCAGCGCGGCAAAAAGGTCATCTTTGACAGCCATGAGAATGTGCCTGCCCAGTTTTCTATAAAGACTTATCTGCCCAAGCCAGTTAGGAGATTGGCGTCCATTGTATACAAAGCGGCAGAAACCAATATCACTAAAAGACTAGATGCAGTGGCAGTACCTTGCACCTTTGATGGTGTAAATATTTTTGAAGGCCGGGCGAAACGGGTGTGCATCTTGGCAAACTACCCAATCCTGGAAGATTTCCAGCAACCTAGAGAGCGCACACAGGGAAAAGAGGAAATCTGCTATGTGGGCAGTCTGACCTACAGCCGAGGAATCCAGCATTTGGTGCAGGCAACCTTCCGGGCCGGTAAGCGATTGTTACTTGTGGGGGCTTTTGCGGATCGAGAATTTGAAGAACGCGTGCGTAGAATGCCGGAATATGCTTGCGTTACCTATTTGGGGGAGATTCCCAATGCCCAGGTGGCTAACGCAATCTCTGGCTGTGTGGCAGGCGCTTTTACGGACCTGAACATTGGTCAATATCAGCATGTCGATACATTTGGCGTTAAGGTGTACGAGTATATATCACTGGGACTGCCGGTGCTGCTTCCGGATGCTCCTTACACTCGTGCAATGGTAAAGAAATATAAATTTGGTGTGTATATGCAGCCAGAGAATGTGGATTCGCTGGCTAAGGCTATCGGCTATCTGTGTAGCCATCCAGAAGAGGCCCGCCAAATGGGGGAAAATGGCCGCCGTGCGGTGGAAAAAGAATTCAATTGGAAAACGCAGGAAGTCAAACTGTTGGCCCTGTATCGTGAATTGCAGGGAGAATGATTATGAGCAAACTGGTGTTGAAGGTCTGCATTGGGAAATGGGACAGTGCCAGCAGGGATAAGCGGGAACTTGCCGCCTGCCGGGAACTGGGGCTGTACACACTGGTGCTGGCCGGCGGCGAACCCGGCGACCACGGCCAGTCGGATATTGTGGACGGCTTTGAGGTGCTGCGCTATGCGACCCGCCCATTGGGAGAAAATGCTTCGACAAAGCTTAACTGGGTGGCAACTTATGTACTATGGCTGCGCGCTATGCGCAAGATCCGCCCGGATATCATTACCGCGCATGATCTCAAGGCCCTGAAGATTGCGTGGCTCTATGTACGTTCTGTGCCGCAGCGCGACCGGCCTGCGCTGATTTACGATGCTCACGAGTTTGAAATCGGCCGCAATACCAACGGCAAGCGAGGCCAGCTGGCAACCTGGCGTGTAAAGCAGGAGGAAGGATTTCTGATGAAGCGGTGCGCGTTCAGCATCGTGGTCAACGATTCCATTGCAGATGCGTTGCAGCAAGTTCACCACCTGGAACAGCGGCCGGT